>JAIVWI010000001.1:0-55697 GCA_048636595.1 Oceanospirillum sp.
TGTCACTGATTGCACCGATTGCGATGGAAGAAGGTCTGCGTTTTGCGATACGCGAAGGCGGACGGACGGTTGGCGCCGGTGTGGTTGCCAAGATCCACGAGTAAATAAAGCGGTCTTGGCAGACTGTTTTGAGCGGAAATATTCCGCAGGCTTTGTTTAGGCCAGTAGCTCAATTTGGCAGAGCAGCGGTCTCCAAAACCGCAGGTTGGGGGTTCGAGTCCCTCCTGGCCTGCCATAAACAAGCCTGGCGGAAAGCGAATCCGGGAATCAAGAACATTAAATATGCGTATTGATTATGAGCACTAAGGTAGAAACAGGAAAACCACCTATCGTCAATACTTTGATGTTGGCTGTGGCAGCTGCGCTGCTAATTGCCGGTATCGGGGGTTATTACTATTTCCAGAGCCAGGCTATAACGGCGGTACGAGTAGTGGGCCTGATGGTCGTGGTTGCCGTGGCTTCATTTATCGCCGCGCAGTCTGATCCGGGTTCCGCCTTCTTCCGCTTTTTGAAGGAATCGGATATTGAACGGCGTAAGGTGGTTTGGCCCACGCACCAGGAAACCCTGCAGACAGCTTTGATGGTGGTCATTGTGACCATCCTGATTTCCCTGTTCCTGGCAGTGGTTGACTGGGGACTGGGCGCCGCGGTGCGTTCGCTGATCGGGGGAGGGTGACAGGCGGATGGCTAAGCGATGGTACGTGGTTCATGCATACTCAGGTTATGAAAAGCAGGTAAAACGCTCGCTGGAAGACCGCATTGAGCGCGCTGCCATGGAAGAACTGTTCGGCGATGTGCTGGTACCAACGGAAGAAGTTGTTGAAATGAAAGGCGGCCAGAAACGTCGTTCGGACCGCAAGTTCTTCCCTGGTTACGTGTTGGTGGAAATGGTAATGACCGATGACACCTGGCACCTGGTCAAGGACGTGCCCAAGGTAATGGGCTTTATCGGCGGAACCGCTGAGAAGCCGGCGCCGATCAGTCAGAAAGAAGCCGACGCCATCCTGAACCGTTTACAGGAAGGCGCCGACAAACCCAGGCCGAAAGTATTATTCGAGCCGGGTGAAATGGTCCGTGTGGTTGACGGCCCGTTCAATGATTTCAATGGCGTTGTCGAAGATGTCGACTACGACAAGAGCCGCCTGAAAGTAGCGGTGTTGATTTTTGGACGCTCAACGCCGGTGGAACTGGAGTTTCACCAGGTTGAGAAGTCCTGATTGCGTCTGACGTTTAAGTCAGGCAATTATTTAAGTAAACGGGGAGCCCAGGCACTGGTTGCCGGGCGATTGAACCCGGGGAGATAAGACAATGGCGAAGAAAGTATCAGCTTATATCAAGCTGCAGGTGCCTGCTGGCCAGGCCAATCCGAGTCCACCTGTGGGTCCTGCCCTGGGTCAGCACGGTGTCAACATCATGGAGTTCTGCAAAGCATTCAATTCCAAGACACAGAGCATGGAAAGCGGGATGCCGATCCCCGTGATTATCACGGTTTACGGGGACCGGAGCTTTACTTTTATTACCAAGACCCCGCCTGCAGCCGTATTGCTGAGAAAGGCGGCAGGCATCCCCAAGGGAAGTGGTGAGCCGAATACCCTTAAAGTGGGCAATGTCACGCGTGCTCAACTGGAAGAAATTGCCACGGCCAAGGATCCGGATCTTACCGCAGCAGATATGGATGCAGCGGTCAGGACTATTGCCGGCTCGGCCCGCAGCATGGGTATCACTACTGAGGGGGTTGAGTAATGTCCAGGACAGGTAAAAGACTGAATTCAATCCGGGAGCAGATCGAACCCGGAAAAGCGTACGCGATTGATGAAGCACTCGAAATCCTGAAAAACACCAGCAAGGTCAAGTTCACCGAGTCGGTTGATGTGGCCATCCGCCTGGGGGTCGACTCGCGAAAGTCAGATCAGAATGTCCGTGGTTCCACCGTTTTACCCAATGGCACCGGTAAGAAAGTGCGGGTTGCTGTTTTTACCCAGGGTGAGAATGTGGAGAAGGCCGAAGCAGCCGGTGCGGATGTTGTAGGCATGGATGACCTGCATGATCAGATCAAGGAAGGAGATCTCAATTTTGATGTCGTCATTGCGACACCGGATGCAATGCGCGTGGTTGGCAAACTGGGGCAAATACTGGGCCCGAGAGGTCTGATGCCAAACCCGAAGGTGGGTACGGTGACCACCGATGTCGAAACCGCGGTGAAGAACGCCAAGTCCGGCCAGGTGCGCTATCGCACGGACAAGGCCGGCATCATCCACTCCACGATCGGCAAAGCTGATTTTGAAGTGGACGCATTGAAGGGCAATCTTCACGCCTTGATCGGTGACCTGGTCAAGCTGAAGCCTGCTGCTTCCAAAGGTATATATGTTCAAAAGGTGGCGCTGTCGACGACCATGGGCCCCGGCATCGTGGTCGATAAGGCAACACTGGATTTTTAAATTTTGTCGCCTGGCTGACACAGCGGGCGATGGATGGACGGGCTGCCCTGTCCCTGGATCGGTTTTTAGAGCCTGCAATGGCCCAAACCGGCCCGGTGGAGAGGATAGACCGTCAGAGACCGCAGGTGCGGTGTCTCCACGATAGTTTGGGTGGAGGCCTGTTTAAGGGTGAACCGGGTAACCGGTCACAGCCTGCGCAGATGGTGGCAGCCCCGCTACTCAATTGAGACTGTAGTCGAGATTGTGGGGATTCAAGGCTGACAAGTTTCAGCTCGATTGAGTAGCGGGGTATCCACTGGAACCGAGTCTGGTTGCCGGTTTACCGGCGATGACGACTCCAGGAGGTAACCAATGGCGCTCAGTATTGAGCAGAAGAAAGCAGTAGTTGCTGAAGTGGCCGAGGTGGCCAACAAGGCACTTGCCGCTGTTGCTGCAGAGTATCGCGGATTGACCGTTGAGGAAATGACCGAATTGCGTGCCCAGGCCCGCACTGATGGTGTTTTTCTCAAGGTCGCCAAGAATACCCTGGTGCGCAGGGCCGTTGAAGGTACCGAATACGAATGCATGCAAGATTCGCTAACAGGACCACTCCTGTTCGCTTTCAGCATGGAAGATCCTGGTGCTGCTGCACGCCTGGTCAAGGGCTATGCAGAAGATCATGACAATCTCATTGCAAAGCTTGTTGCAGTGGGTGGGGAGTTGTACGACGCGTCCGAACTGACACGTCTGGCCAGCTTGCCAACCTACGATCAGGCCATCGCGATGTTGATGAGTGTGATGAAAGCGCCGATCGAGAAATTCGTGCGGACCCTTGCCGAACCGCATACCAAGCTGGTTCGGACCATGGCTGCTGTAAATGATGCACAGCAGGCTGCTTGAAATTTTTAACCCTTTTTATTAATCACACAGTGGGACCAAAGCCCCTGTAATTACAAAGATGGAGACGACAATGGCCGTTTCAAAAGAAGATATCCTGGAAACAATTTCCAACATGAGTGTGATGGACGTCGTAGACCTCATCAGTGCAATGGAAGAAAAATTTGGTGTTTCAGCCGCTGCAGCGGTAGCTGTTGCTGCCGGCCCTGCTGGTGGTGAAGCCGTTGCTGAGGTAGAACAGACTGAATTTGACGTGCATATGTCTTCCTTCGGCGCGAAGAAGGTGCCGGTGATCAAGGTTGTACGTGAAATTACCGGCCTGGGCTTGAAAGAGGCCAAGGATCTGGTAGAAAGCGCGCCTGCCAATATCAAGGAAGCTGTTACCAAAGAAGAAGCTGAGGAAGTCGCGAAGAAGCTCGAAGAAGTTGGTGCTTCTGTCGAGGTTAAGTAAATCTTCTTCCCTGATTTTCGGGGTTTGAAAGAAGCTGGCTGGGGACAATAGTCTCCGGCCTGCTTCTGCTTGTATTTCTACGAATTTTGATCGTTTTATAGGCGGAATCAGAACATGAGTTACTCTTTTACGGAAAAAAAGCGCATTCGCAAGGATTTCGGCAAACGCACGTCCGTTCTCGATGTGCCTTACCTGCTGGAAACGCAAATCCGCTCCTACCGGGAGTATTTGCAACTTGAAGTTCCAGCGGATGAGAGGCGTGAGCGAGGCCTTCATGGAGCGCTGAAATCGGTATTTCCCATCGTTGCCTATTCGGGTAACGCTGCGCTTGAGTATGTAAGCTACAAGCTGGGCAAGCCTGTTTTCGATGTGAAAGAGTGCAAATTGCGGGGCATGTCCTATGGCGCACCCCTGCGCGTGAAGGTCCGCCTGGTCATTTATGACAGGGAGAGTTCCGCCAAGGTCAAGCCGGTCAAGTTTGTCAAAGAGCAAGAGGTCTATATGGGCGACCTGCCGCTGATGACGGAAACCGGTACTTTCATCGTCAACGGCACGGAACGGGTCATCGTTTCGCAGTTGCACCGCTCGCCAGGCGTGTTTTTTGACCACGACAAGGGCAAGACCCACTCCAGTGGTAAGTTACTGTTTTCAGCCCGGGTCATCCCTTACCGCGGCTCATGGCTGGATTTCGAATTTGACCCGAAAGACGGCATCTACACACGTATTGATCGTCGCCGTAAGCTACCGGTGACCATCCTGCTTCGTGCATTGGGGATGAACAACGAAGAAATTCTGGATACCTTTTTCGAGACCACCAAGGTCACGCTGAAGAAATCCGGGGCCAAACTGGCACTGATACCTGAGCGCCTGCGTGGTGAGACCGCCTTTTTTGACATCCGCAGCAAAACCGGAAAGATGCTGGTGGCCAAAGGCAAGCGGATCACGGCCCGGCATATCAAAATGATCGAGGAAGCAGGTGTAAAAGCACTTGAAGTACCTGATGAGTACCTGATTGGTAAAATTGTCGCAAATGCTGTCATTGACAAGAAGTCTGGTGAGGTTTTAGCTGAGGCGAATGCCGAACTGACCGAAGAGTTGTTGGAGACGCTTCGCGATGCAGGCATCAAGAGCCTGAATATTCTCCATGTGAACGACCTGGACCACGGTCCGTATATTTCCAACACGCTGAGGGTCGACCCGACAACGAATGAATTGGAAGCACTGGTCGATATCTATCGAATGATGCGTCCCGGTGAGCCGCCGACCAAGGACGCGGCGCAAAATCTGTTCAGGAACCTGTTCTTTGCCGAGGAGCGCTACGACCTGTCCGGTGTGGGCCGGATGAAGTTCAATCGTCGCGTGGGCAGATCCGAAATTGAAGGCCCGGGTGTGCTGAATCGCGAAGACATCCTTGCAGTCCTGCGCGTGCTGATCGACATCCGTAACGGCAAAGGCAGCGTTGATGATATCGATCACCTTGGCAACCGCCGTGTGCGCAGCGTGGGTGAAATGGCCGAGAACGTGTTCCGTGTCGGCCTGGTTCGCGTCGAACGTGCGGTCCGCGAACGGCTTTCGGTGGCCGAAAGTGAAGGCTTGTCACCACAGGAACTGATCAATGCCAAGCCGGTTGCCGCTGCGGTGAAGGAATTCTTTGGCTCTTCACAGCTTAGCCAGTTCATGGATCAAAATAATCCGCTTTCCGAAGTAACGCACAAACGCCGGGTATCGGCGCTTGGCCCGGGTGGACTGACACGCGAACGTGCGGGCTTCGAGGTTCGTGACGTACACCCAACTCATTACGGCCGCGTCTGTCCGATTGAAACACCGGAAGGCCCGAACATTGGACTGATTAACTCACTTGCTGTTTACGCAAGAACCAACGATTACGGTTTCCTGGAAACCCCTTACCGGAAAGTGATTGACGGTAAAGCGACTGCGGATGTCGAGTACCTGTCCGCCATCGTCGAAGGCGATTTCGTCATTGCCCAGGCCAATGCAGAACTGGATAAGAGCGGCAGATTTGTTGATGATTTCATACCCTGTCGTCACCAGGGAGAGTTTACGCTAAAGGGACCATCCGAAATTAACTACATGGACGTGTCTCCCAAACAGATTGTTTCGGTAGCAGCATCCCTGGTTCCGTTCCTGGAACACGATGATGCCAACCGCGCCTTGATGGGCTCCAATATGCAGCGCCAGGCCGTGCCGACGCTCAGGGCGGAAAAGCCGCTGGTGGGTACCGGCATGGAGCGCGTCGTTGCAACGGATTCCGGTGTGACAGCCGTGGCGAAACGCGGTGGCGTGATTGACCAGGTTGACGCTGGCCGGATCGTGGTGCGCGTCAACGAGGAAGAAGTTCCGGCCGATGATCCCGGTGTGGACATTTATAACCTGACCAAGTACCAGCGTTCAAACCAGAACACCTGCATGAATCAGCGACCGCTGGTTAGCATAGGTGACCGGGTCTCGGCCGGCGACGTACTTGCCGATGGGCCGTCCACGGACCTGGGTGAACTGGCGCTGGGCCAGAATATGCTGGTTGCGTTCATGCCCTGGAACGGTTACAACTTCGAAGACTCCATCCTGATCTCGGAGCGTGTTGTCGAGGAAGACCGCTACACGACGATCCACATCGAAGAGCTTACTTGTGTGGCGCGCGACACCAAGCTGGGTTCCGAGGAAATCACGGCTGATATCCCCAATGTGGGTGAGCATAACCTCAACAAGCTGGACCAGTCAGGTATTGTCTACATTGGCGCCGAGGTAAGCGCCGGCGACATCCTGGTTGGCAAGGTCACGCCCAAGGGCGAAACCCAGCTGACACCGGAAGAAAAGCTGCTGCGCGCCATTTTTGGCGAGAAAGCGTCGGATGTTAAGGATACTTCCCTGCGCGTTTCCAGCGGCATGGATGGGACCGTAATTGACGTGCAGGTATTCACCCGTGACGGTGTAGAAAAAGACGAGCGCGCCATGTCCATTGAAAAGGAACAGCTGCGCCATGTTCGCAAAGACCTCGATGATCAGCTGCGCATCGTGGAAAACATCATTTTCCATCGGTTGGAAGACGCACTGGTAGGCAAAGTGGCTGATAAGGGCCCGGCGGGCCTTAAGAAGGGCAGCAAGATAAGTACAACATACCTTGCCGGCCTGGACCGGGAGGACTGGTTCAGTCTCCGCATGCGCACCGATGCCATCAATGAACTGCTGGAACAGATGGCCGACCAGTTGAAGGAACAGCGCAAGGGATTCGATGCCCGCTTCGAAGAGAAGAAAGGCAAAATCGTCCAGGGTGATGACCTCGCTCCCGGAGTACTCAAGATGGTCAAAGTCTACATGGCTGTCAGGCGACGCATTCAACCGGGGGATAAAATGGCCGGCCGCCACGGTAACAAGGGTGTGATCTCGATGATTGTGCCGACCGAGGACATGCCGTTCATGGAAGACGGTACACCGATCGATATCGTATTGAACCCGCTGGGTGTGCCCTCACGAATGAATATTGGCCAGGTGCTGGAAGTGCACCTGGGCTGGGCAGCCAAAGGGCTGGGTCACCGTATCAGTGAAATGTTGGCGCAAAAGGACAAGATTGCCAATATCCGTAAGTTCCTGGGTGAAATCTATAACAGTGACCGCAAGGGCCGGGTTGACATGGCTGAGTTCTCTGATGAGGAGGTCTTGACCATGGCGCAAAACCTGGAGCAGGGCGTGCCCATGGCCACGCCGGTGTTTGACGGGGCGAATGAACAGGAAATCAAGCATCTGCTCGAGCTCGCGCAATTGCCGCAAAGCGGTCAGACCATTCTGTACAACGGCCGTACCGGCGATCCGTTTGAGCGCCCGATTACGGTTGGTTACATGTACATGCTGAAACTAAACCACCTGGTGGATGACAAGATGCACGCCCGTTCTACCGGTCCGTACAGCCTGGTGACCCAGCAGCCGTTAGGCGGCAAAGCGCAGTTTGGTGGACAGCGGTTTGGCGAGATGGAAGTCTGGGCGCTGGAAGCTTACGGCGCAGCGTATACGTTGCAGGAAATGCTGACCGTCAAGTCTGACGACGTCAGTGGCCGCAACCAGATGTACAAAAATATTGTCGATGGGAATCACCAGATGGCGGCAGGCATGCCTGAATCCTTTAATGTGCTTGTGAAAGAAATTCGCTCACTGGGCATCAACATTGAACTTGAAGAAACCTGATTAGGAGGAGATAGGCAATGAGAGACCTACTCAATCTCTATGGAAGACAGCGTCAGCCGCTTAATTTTGACGCAATACGGATCGGTCTTGCACCGCCAGACTTGATTCGCTCCTGGTCTTTTGGTGAGGTGAAAAAACCGGAAACGATCAATTACCGTACGTTCAAGCCAGAGCGTGATGGATTGTTCTGCGCGGCAATTTTTGGCCCGGTCAAAGATTACGAATGCCTTTGCGGCAAATACAAACGCATGAAACACCGTGGTGTTGTTTGTGAAAAATGCGGCACAGAGGTCACCCTGACCAAGGTTCGCCGTGAACGCATGGCCCATATCGAACTGGCCAGCCCGGTGGCGCACATCTGGTTTCTGAAGTCACTGCCGTCCCGAATCGGCCTGATGCTGGATATGACCCTGCGCGATATTGAGCGGATTCTCTATTTTGAATCCTATGTCGTTCTCGATGCGGGAATGACGACACTGGAACGAGGTCAGTTGCTCACCGATGAGCAGTACCTGGACACGATGGAAGAGTGGGGTGACGAATTTAACGCCAAGATGGGTGCAGAAGCCATTCGTGAGCTTCTGAAAGACATCAACCTCAAAGAACAAGCCGTGAGCTTACGCGAAGAAGTGGGGGCTACGCGTTCTGTCACCAAACTGAAACGCCTGTCCAAGCGCCTCAAACTGGTGGAAGGTTTCCTCGAATCAGGCAACCGCCCTGAATTCATGATCATGACGGTGCTGCCGGTGCTGCCGCCTGACCTGCGTCCGCTGGTGCCACTGGATGGCGGCCGTTTCGCCACGTCAGATCTCAATGACCTGTATCGTCGCGCGATCAATCGCAACAACCGGCTGAAGCGCCTGCTGGAGCTCAATGCGCCGGACATTATCGTGCGTAACGAAAAGCGAATGTTGCAGGAAGCCGTTGATGCCCTGCTGGATAATGGCCGCCGCGGCCGTGCGATCACCGGCACCAATAAGCGTCCATTGAAATCCCTGGCCGATATGATCAAGGGCAAACAGGGGCGTTTCCGGCAGAACTTGCTGGGCAAACGAGTCGACTACTCAGGTCGTTCAGTTATCGTGGTTGGCCCAAAACTCAGGCTGCATGAATGTGGATTGCCCAAGAAAATGGCGCTGGAATTGTTCAAGCCGTTTATTTTCAGCAAGCTGCAGCGACGGGGTATGGCTGCCACCATCAAGGCTGCCAAAAAGCTGGTCGAGTCGGAAGGCGCCGAGGTATGGGATATCCTGTCTGAGGTAATCCGCGAACATCCGGTCATGTTGAACCGGGCGCCGACCTTACACAGGCTGGGCATCCAGGCATTCGAGCCGGTACTGATCGAGGGCAAGGCCATCCAGCTCCATCCGCTGGTGTGTACTGCCTTCAATGCCGACTTCGATGGCGACCAGATGGCCGTACACATTCCGCTGTCGGTTGAAGCACAGCTGGAAGCCCGTGCATTGATGATGTCAACCAACAATATCCTTTCACCGGCCAATGGTGAACCCATCATTGTCCCGACCCAGGATGTAGTGCTCGGCCTGTATTACATGACTCGCCAACTGGTCGGTTCGAAGGGCGAGGGTATGTACTTCAGCGATATTGACGAAGTGCATCGGGCGTTCGAAAACAAGGCGGTGCAACTGCACGCAAGTATTAAAGTTCGCATTGATGAAACCATCATCTCGGAACACGGTGAAGAACGGCATGAAACCAGCCTGGTGGAAACCACGGTGGGTCGCGCCCTGCTGGCTGAAATCCGGCCTGAGGGTATGCCGTTTCACATGTTGAACAAAACGCTGAAAAAGAAACAGATTTCCGGACTGATCAACTCCTGTTACCGGCGCCTCGGTTTGAAAAAGACGGTGGTGTTTGCGGACCAGTTGATGTACACCGGATTCCATTACGCCACCCTGTCCGGTGTATCAATCGGGATTGACGATCTGGTAGTGCCGGACGAGAAAAAGAGCATACTTGCGGCTGCTGAATCCGAAGTTGTGGAAATTCAGCACCAGTACGTATCTGGCCTGGTGACATCCGGAGAGCGCTACAACAAGGTCGTGGACATTTGGTCGCGCACCAACGAACAGGTCGCCCGTGCAATGATGCAGGGCATGGGCAAGAGCCTGGTCAAGGATAGTGAAGGGAAAACAGTGGAGGAAGACTCCATGAATTCCATTTTCATCATGGCCGACTCCGGCGCCCGGGGCTCTGCTGCGCAGATCAGGCAGTTGGCGGGAATGCGAGGCCTGATGGCCAAGCCGGACGGATCCATTATCGAGACTCCAATCACGGCCAATTTCCGTGAAGGGCTGGATGTGCTGCAGTACTTCATTTCAACCCATGGTGCGCGTAAAGGTCTGGCCGATACGGCCCTGAAGACCGCGAACTCCGGTTACCTGACCCGGCGCCTGGTGGATGTTGCCCAGGATCTGGTCACTACCGCAGTTGACTGCAAGACCGAACGTGGCGTGACCATGCACCCGATCGTTGAAGGCGGTGATGTTGTGGAGCCGCTGCGTGAGCGCGTACTGGGCCGAATGGTGGCGCAGGATATCCTGAAGCCGGGCACCGACGAAGTATTGGTCGCCCGTAACACCCTGCTCGACGAACGGCAGGTCGAAGAGTTGGAGGATGCAGGTGTCGACCGGGTGCTGGTGCGTTCCACCATTACCTGTGAAACCCGGCATGGCGTGTGTACCTACTGCTATGGCCGTGACCTGGCGCGTGGCCATCTGGTCAATATCGGTGAGGCGGTCGGTGTGATCGCGGCTCAATCCATCGGCGAGCCGGGTACACAGCTGACGATGCGTACCTTCCACATCGGTGGTGCGGCATCGCGGGATGCTGCCGTGGATCATATCCAGGTGAAATCCAGCGGTTCGGTTCGCCTGCACAATATGAAAACAGTTGTAAACGCCGACAGGAAACTGGTAGCAGTTTCGAGATCCGGTGAATTGTCGGTTATCGACGAGCATGGCCGGGAGCGTGAACGTTACAAGGTTCCATACGGCGCGATCCTTTCGATACGCGATGGAAAAGCCGTCAAAGCCGGTGATGTGACAGCGAACTGGGATCCGCATACACACCCGATCGTAACCGAAGTGGCCGGTAAGGTAACTTTCCACGAAATCATCGACGGCGTAACGGTCAATGAAGTGGTGGATGACGTCACCGGCCTGACCAGTCTGATCGTGACGGATCCCAAGCAGCGTGGCACCGAAGGCAAGGATTTACGTCCGATGATCAGCCTGGTCAACAAAAAGGGCAAGGAACTGTTCCTCGCCGGAACGGAAATCCCAGCTCATTACTTCCTCCAATCCGGATCCATCGTGCAGATGCAGGACGGTCAGGATGTGAAGGTGGGTGACGTACTGGCGCGCATTCCCCAGGAGTCATCGAAGACACGAGACATCACCGGTGGTTTGCCCCGTGTTGCTGATTTGTTCGAGGCACGTAAGCCGAAAGAAGCCTCTATCCTGGCGGAAGTTTCCGGCATTGTCAGCTTTGGGAAGGACACCAAGGGCAAGCAGCGCCTGGTGATTACGCAAGATGAAGATGAACATTACGAGGAATTGATTCCCAAGTGGCGTCATGTGATCGTCTTCGAGGGTGAACGCGTAGAAAAAGGTGAAACCATCGTCATTGGCGAGCGGGATCCGCATGACATTCTCCGCCTGCTTGGTGTGGAAGCACTGAATGACTATCTTGTAAAAGAAATCCAGGATGTGTACCGCTTGCAGGGTGTGAGAATAAACGACAAGCAGATCGAGGTCATCGTTCGCCAGATGCTGCGCAAAGTCGAAGTCAAGGATCCCGGCGACACCAAGTTGTTGCGTGGTGAACAACTCGATGTATTCCGCTTGAAGGAAGAAAATGTGGCGGTTGAAAAAGAGGGTGGCCGGCCGGCAGAGTACCAGAGGATTCTGCTTGGTATCACTAAAGCATCTCTGGCCACAGAGTCTTTCATCTCTGCGGCGTCCTTCCAGGAAACCACCAGGGTGTTGACCGAAGCTGCAGTGCGCGGCACAACGGATCATTTGCGTGGACTCAAGGAGAATGTGATCGTCGGTCGTCTGATACCGGCGGGTACGGGTATGGCTTACCACAAGTCCCGCAAACGCCAGGCGGAAGAAGAGCCTGGAATTGACCTGGCTGCACTTGCTTCGGCTATCGCTGCGGAAGAATTTGCCAACCTGGACAAGGAGGCCGAGAAGAGCAAGTAAATATTGATGTAAGAGCCCGCTTGCGGGCGAAAACCTGCGTTGCGCCCGCAAGCGGGCTCTTACAAAAAAATATTAACTTCGGGTGTTGTCAGGGAGCGTGAACCCTGTCATAATTGTTCGGCTAAGACAACTGAACCCCTCCCGAAGGAGGGCCGTGCGGTAAAAAGACCGTTACGGAGAGCCGATGTCGCCGGCGCGTGGGCCGGACTCAACGGCGCCCAATCCCGGGCAATATACTGCGGGGTTGGGCGTTTGGCATTATCAGAAAAGGTATAAATATGGCGACGATCAACCAACTCGTACGTAAGCCGCGCAAAGACAAGGCTTACAAGAGCAATGTACCAGCGCTGGAAAGTTGCCCACAGAAACGGGGCGTTTGTACACGTGTTTACACGACAACGCCAAAGAAACCGAATTCTGCATTGCGCAAAGTGGCGCGTGTTCGCTTGACGAATGGTTACGAGGTAACCAGTTACATCGGCGGAGAAGGTCATAATTTGCAGGAACATAGTGTGGTGCTGATCAGGGGCGGCCGGGTAAAAGATTTGCCGGGCGTTCGCTATCACACCATTCGTGGAAGCCTTGATACGGCGGGCGTAAGTGATCGCCGGCAAGGTCGTTCCAAGTACGGCACCAAGCGGCCCAAAAACTGATATTCACTGACACACGATAACGGAAAGCGAAATGTCCAGAAAGCATACAGATTTCTCCAGAGATATTCTGCCTGATCCCAAGTTTGGCAGTGAAATGATAACGCGCTTCGTCAACATGGTAATGGTGAGTGGCAAGAAATCCGTGGCCGAAAAAATTGTCTATGGAGCCATCGAAACCATCAGTGAAAAAAACAAGAGCGCTGAGCCGGTGGAGTTGGTTGAAAAAGCGCTGGAGAACGTAAGCCCGATGGTGGAAGTAAAGTCCCGCCGTGTGGGTGGTGCGACTTACCAGGTGCCGGTGGAAGTGCGGCCCAAGCGTCGCCAAACCCTGGCAATGCGCTGGATCATCGATGCGGCGCGCAAGCGGGGCGAAAAAAATATGCCCGGCCGCCTGGCGGGTGAGTTGCTGGACGCAGTCGAACAACGCGGTTCTGCGGTTAAGAAGCGTGAAGACACACACAGGATGGCCGAAGCCAACAAGGCATTCGCCCATTATCGTTGGTAGCTTTGGCGCTGGTAAGTTTTGGCCGGCAGTTTAATACAGAATTTATAGAGGTATAGAAAGTGGCCCGTAGTACGCCAATTGAACGGTATCGCAACATCGGCATCATGGCGCATATTGATGCTGGTAAGACGACCACCACCGAACGTATCCTGTTCTACACCGGTGTTTCGCACAAAATCGGTGAGGTTCATGATGGTAACGCCACCATGGACTGGATGGAGCAGGAACAGGAGCGTGGTATTACGATTACGTCGGCTGCGACAACCTGTTTCTGGAATGGTATGGACCAGCAATTCCCGGAACACCGTATCAATATCATTGACACGCCGGGACACGTCGATTTTACCATTGAGGTAGAGCGTTCCTTGCGTGTGCTTGACGGGGCGGTTGCTGTGTTTTGCGCGGTCGGTGGAGTTCAGCCCCAGTCTGAAACCGTTTGGCGCCAGGCTACGCGTTACAACGTTCCGCGTGTATGTTTCATCAATAAGATGGATCGCACCGGTGCAGATTTCGAGCGAGTTGTCAGCCAGATCGAGGAGCGCCTGGCTGCGCGTCCCGTGCCAGTCCAACTGCCGATCGGCGCCGAAGAAGATTTTGCAGGAATAATCGACCTGGTCCGGATGCAGGCCATTTACTGGGACACTGAAAACCAGGGTACGACCTACGAAGCACGTGAAATTCCTGCTGAGCTCCAGGCTGCGGCGGAGTCAGCTCGCGAATTCATGGTCGAGGCGGCTGCCGAGGCCTCCGAAGAATTGATGGACCTTTACCTCGAAAGCGGAGAGTTGAGCGAAGCACAGATAATTGAGGGCTTGCGTAGCGGTACGGTGGCGAATGACATCGTTCCCTGTCTTTGCGGCAGCGCTTTCAAGAACAAGGGCGTGCAGGCTCTGCTCGATGCCATTGTTATCCTGATGCCGTCCCCGCTGGATGTTCCGGCCATCACCGGCATTAATGAAGACGAAACCGAGGGTGTGCGCAAAAGTTCGGACGAAGAGCCATTTGCAGCACTGGCATTCAAGATCGCTACCGACCCTTATGTCGGTACCTTAACCTTCTTCCGGGTTTATTCCGGTGTCCTGAACTCAGGTGACACGGTTTACAACGCGGTCAGGGAGAAAAAGGAGCGGTTCGGCCGAATCCTGCAGATGCACGCGAACTCGCGTGACGAAATCAAGGAAGTTCGTGCCGGTGATATCGCGGCGGCCGTGGGATTAAAGGACGTCACAACGGGTGACACCCTGTGTGCCCTGAAGGACGTCATCACGCTGGAACGTATGGAGTTCCCCGATCCCGTTATATCGGTCGCGGTTGAACCCAGGACCAAGGCTGACCAGGAAAAGATGGGTATCGCATTATCCAAGCTGGCCCAGGAAGACCCCTCCTTTCGTGTTCATACGGATGAGGAATCCGGGCAGACCATCATTTCCGGTATGGGCGAATTGCATCTCGACATCATCGTCGACCGCATGAAACGTGAATTCAAAGTGGAGGCCAATGTAGGCCGTCCGCAGGTAGCTTACCGCGAGACGATCCGCAAAAGTGTCGAGGCTGAAGGCAAATTTGTGCGTCAGTCCGGTGGCCGTGGCCAGTATGGACACGTCAAGATCCGTTTGGAGCCGACCGGGAAAGGTGAGGGTTACGAATTCGAAAACTCTATTGTTGGCGGCGTAGTGCCGCGTGAATACATCAATTCAGTCAACAAGGGTATCGTAGAACAAATGACCAATGGTGTCATTGCGGGTTATCCGGTCGTCGACGCCAAGGTAACGCTGTATGACGGCTCCTACCATGAGGTCGATTCGTCTGAAATGGCATTCAAGATTGCCGGCTCCATGGCTTTCAGGAATGCAGCGCTGATTGCTGATCCGGTTCTGCTCGAACCCATGATGAAGGTTGAAGTAGTGACACCCGAAGATTACATGGGTGATGTGATGGGTGACCTGACACGTCGCCGCGGTATTTTGCAGGGCATGGAAGACAGCCCGGCCGGCAAGATGGTGAACGCACATGTTCCGCTTTCGGAAATGTTTGGTTACGCCACCGATCTGAGGTCGCAGACCCAGGGCCGCGCAACTTATACCATGGAATTTGACCACTATGCCGAAGCACCGGCCAGTGTTGCAGAAAAAATTATCAAGAAAACCGCCTGAAACAAGGCGACAGATTTAAAGCAGATTACAGAGGATTAACTCATGGCCAAAGAAAAATTTGAACGAACAAAACCGCATGTCAACGTGGGCACAATTGGTCATGTTGATCACGGCAAGACAACGCTGACGGCGGCGATGACAAAGGTTTGTGCCGAGGCGCGTGGCGGCGATTTCACGGATTACGACCAGATTGACAATGCCCCGGAAGAACGTGAACGCGGCATTACGATTGCCACGGCGCACGTGGAATACGAGTCAGAAAACCGCCATTACGCACACGTGGATTGCCCGGGTCACGCCGATTACGTGAAGAACATGATCACGGGCGCGGCGCAGATGGACGCCGCGATCCTGGTGGTATCAGCGGCCGACGGCCCGATGCCGCAGACGCGTGAACACATTCTGCTGGCGCGCCAGGTAGGCGTACCGTACATCCTGGTGTACATGAACAAGGCCGACCAGGTAGATGATGACGAACTGCTGGAACTGGTGGAAATGGAAGTGCGTGAGCTGTTGAGTTCCTACGATTTCCCGGGCGATGACTGCCCGATCGTAACCGGTTCTGCCCTGAAGGCGCTGGAAGGCGACGAGTCGGAGATGGGCATCCCGTCGATTGTCAAGCTGATCGAGGAGATGGACGCGTACATTCCTCTGCCGGAGCGCGATACGGAGAAGCCCTTCCTGTTACCGATCGAGGATGTGTTCTCGATTTCGGGCCGCGGCACGGTGGTGACCGGCCGTGTGGACCGCGGCATCATCAAGGTGGGCGAAGAAGTAGAGATTGTCGGCATCAAGGAAACGACCAAGACGGTGTGTACGGGTGTTGAGATGTTCCGCAAGTTGCTGGATGAAGGTCGTGCAGGCGACAACGTGGGCGTATTGCTGCGTGGCACCAAGCGCGATGAAGTGGAGCGTGGCCAGGTACTGGCGCACGTGGGCACGATTACGCCGCATACCAAATTTGAGGCAGAGGTCTATATTCTGTCGAAAGACGAGGGTGGACGGCACACGCCGTTTTTCAAGGGCTACCGGCCGCAGTTTTATTTCCGCACGACGGACGTGACGGGAGCGGTGGAGTTACCTGAAGGAGTGGAGATGGTGATGCCGGGAGACAACGTGCAGATGCAGGTGTCACTGATTGCACCGATTGCGATGGAAGAAGGTCTGCGTTTTGCGATACGCGAAGGCGGACGGACGGTTGGCGCCGGTGTGGTTGCCAAGATCCACGAGTAAAGCGAGTAAATGTAATGGCAGAACAGAGAATCCGCATCCGGCTGAAAGCTTTCGATCATCGTTTAATCGATCGCTCAGCGTCTGAAATCGTGGAAACCGCGAAAAGGACCGGCGCCCAGGTACTGGGGCCGATTCCCTTGCCCACCAGGATCGAACGGCACACGGTGCTGATCTCTCCGCATGTGAACAAGGATGCGCGTGACCAGTATGAAACGCGCACCCACAAGCGCTTGATGGACATCCTGGATCCCAATGACAAGACCGTGGATGCGTTGATGAAACTGGATCTGGCGGCCGGCGTGGACGTGCAAATCAAGCTGTACTGATTTGTTTGTTCATTAAGGCGTAATGAAGACATATACCCGATATAGGGCAAAGCAATGAAGATTGGATTAGTAGGACGCAAACGTGGCATGACCCGTGTATTTACCGAGGACGGTATGAGTGTGCCGGTCACGGTTATCGAGGTTAAGCCGAATCGCGTGACCCAGGTGAAGAGCGAAGAGATTGACGGTTACCGTTCCGTGCAGGTCACGATCGGAAGCCGCCGTGCCAGTTTGGTGAATAAGCCAGTGGCCGGTCATTATGCCAAGTCGGGTGTCGAAGCCGGAGAGGGCCTGTGGGAATTGCGGCTCGCCGATGGTGCGGGTGAAGACCTGGAAACCGGATCCGAGCTGAAAGTGGACATGTTCGAGGCCGGTGAGATGGTGGATGTGACCGGAACGAGCAAAGGCAAAGGTTTTGCCGGTGTCGTGAAACGTCATAATTTCGCAATGCAGGATGCCACTCACGGTAACTCACTGGCGCACCGGGCGCCCGGCTCGATTGGCCAGTGTCAGACCCCGGGCCGTGTGTTCAAAGGCAAGAAGATGGCCGGACACATGGGCGTTGAAAGGGTCACAACGCAAAATCTGGAAGTCGTACGGGTAGATGCGGAGCGTAACTTGCTTCTCATCAAGGGTGCGGTTCCCGGTGCGACTGGCGGTATCGTGATGATCCGTCCTTCTGTGAAAATTCTTCAATAAGGTTTGATGGAGAGATTACGATGCAACTCGCAGTAACAGGTGGCAAAAAGATTGACGTATCTGAAGCCACGTTCGGAAGGGACTTCTCTGAAGCCCTGGTGCACCAGGTGGTAACTGCCTACCTGGCAGGCGCTCGCGCCGGCACAAAGGCACAGAAAAACCGGGCAGCAGCAAGTGGCGGCGGCAGGAAACCCTGGCGTCAGAAAGGCACCGGCCGTGCCCGGGCAGGCACCATTCGCAGCCCGATCTGGCGTGGCGGTGGCAAGACGTTTGCTGCAACCCCGAGGGATCATTCCCAGAAAGTGAATCGAAAGATGTATCGCGGCGCGCTGCAGGCGATCTTTTCCGAACTGGTGCGCCAGGAACGCCTGGTGGTTGTTGATTCAATGGATCTTTCAGAACCAAAAACCAAGGTGTTGCTCACCAGGTTGGCGGAACTGGGCGCTGAGAAATGCCTGATTGTGACCAACGAGTCGAATGAAAATCTGCATCTCGCTTCACGCAATATTCCGGGTGTCTACCTGTTGGACGTCCAGGGAATTGACCCGGTGAGCCTGGTGGCCGCAGATAAAGTGATCGTGACTGTGGATGCAGTCGAGAAGATTCAGGAGTGGCTGGGATGAGTAAAAACCGTTTATACCAGGTCTTGCTGAGCCCCCGTGTCACAGAAAAGACAACGCAGGTGGGTGAACAGAGCAACCAGTATGTCTTCCGTGTCATCAAGGACGCCAATAAGTCCGAAGTAAAAGGTGCGGTTGAGATGCTGTTTGATGTAAACGTGGAGTCAGTTCGCATCGTAAACGTCAAGGGTAAGAGCAAGTCATTCCGGCAGCGCCTGGGAAAGCGCAGCGACTGGAAAAAGGCTTATGTTCGTGTACAGGAAGGTCAGGTCATTGATCTCCTGGGCAGTGAATCAGCCTAATTAATGAGCTTTAGGAACTATTAGTCATGGCAATTGTTAAAGCAAAACCAACATCGCCAGGGCGTCGTGGAGTCGTCCAGGTCAAGCATTCGCACCTGCACAAGGGCGCGCCGTTTGCCGGCCTGATCGAGAAGAAATCGAAGACCGGCGGGCGTAACAACACAGGCCGGATCACCACGCGTCATCGCGGTGGCGGACACAAAAAACATTACCGCGTGATTGATTTCAAGCGGGACAAGGACGGCATCAGCGGAACCATCGAGCGGATTGAGTATGACCCCAATCGCACTGCACATATTGCACTGGTGCTCTATGTCGACGGTGAGCGGCGCTACATCATTGCGCCCAAAGGCATTCGTGCCGGTGACAAGGTGATCAGCGGCCGTGAAGCAAGCATCAAGCCGGGTAACTGCCTGCCTTTGCGCAATATGCCCATGGGTTCAGTGGTTCACTGTGTTGAGATGAAACCGGGCAAGGGCGCTCAGTTGGCCCGCAGCGCTGGTGCTGCAGTGCAACTGATCGCACGTGAAGGCCAGTATGCAACACTCAGGCTTCGTTCCGGTGAAATGCGCAAGGTGCTGTCACGTTGTCGCGCAACGATTGGTGAAGTGTCCAATTCAGAACACAACCTGGAGAAACTGGGCAAAGCCGGCGCGAAGCGCTGGAGAGGTGTACGGCCGACCGTTCGTGGTGTTGCCATGAACCCGGTGGATCACCCGCACGGTGGCGGTGAAGGGCGTACGTCCGGCGGACGTCACCCGGTGACCCCCTGGGGTGTCCCGACCAAAGGATATAAAACCCGCAAGAACAAGACTACGGACAAGTTCATTGTTCGTAAGCGTTCAGGCAAATAACAGGTACAGCTATGCCACGTTCGATTAAAAAAGGACCGTTCATCGATCATCACCTGATGAAAAAGGTGACCGATGCCATTGCTACAAATAACAAGCGACCGATCAAGACCTGGTCTCGCCGTTCCATGATCCTCCCGGATATGGTGGGCCTGACGATCGCGGTACACAACGGACGCCAGCATGTCCCGATCCTGATCAACGATCAGATGATCGGCCATAAGCTTGGCGAATTCGCGCCCACCCGGACCTTCAGGGGTCACGCGGCCGGACGCAAGACGAAGTAGGTGTTGATATGCAAGCGACTGCAAAATTGAGAAATGCGCGCATCTCGGCGCAAAAAGTACGCCTGGTTGCTGACCAGATTCGGGGAATGCCTGTCGAGCGGGCTGAGCAACTCCTGACCTTCAGCACCAAGAAAGCTGCGCACATTGTGAAAAAGGTTCTGCTTTCGGCGGTTGCCAATGCCGAGCATAACGATGGCGCTGATATTGATGAATTGAAAGTAGCCACGATCATGATTGATGAAGGTCCGACCTTCAAACGTGGCCGCGCCAGGGCCAAGGGCCGTGGCACACGAATTTTGAAACGTAACAGTCACATTACCGTGACCGTCGCCGACGACAATACGAGGCAAGACTAATGGGTCAAAAGGTACATCCAATAGGTTTCCGGCTGGGTATTGCCAAGGACTGGAATTCAACCTGGTTCGCCGAAAAGGGCAATTACGCCGAGCTGTTGATCTCTGATCTTGAAGTTCGGGAATTTTTGCAGAAACGTCTGGCGCAAGCCGCGGTAAGCAGGATCCAGATTGAGCGCCCGGCCAAGTCGGCGCGCATCACGATCCACACGGCGCGCCCGGGTATTGTGATTGGTAAAAAAGGCGAGGACATTGAGCGTCTGCGCCGTGATGTCACTGCATTAATGGGCGTACCGACGCACATAACGGTCGCTGAGATTCGCAAACCTGAATTGGATGCGAAGCTGGTTGCCGAAGGTATTGCCCAGCAATTGGAACGCCGTATAATGTTCCGCCGTGCAATGAAGCGTGCGGTTGGTAATTCCATGCGTCTGGGTGCACTGGGTATCAAGGTCCTGGTATCCGGTCGTCTGAACGGTGCAGATATTGCCCGCAATGAATGGTATCGCGAAGGCCGCGTGCCGCTGCATACCCTGCGTGCCGATGTCGATTACGGTTTTGTTGAAGCAAAAACCACTTACGGTGTTCTTGGCGTAAAGGTATGGATTTACAAAGGTGAAGTTCACGACCTTTACGGTACAAGCGGTGAGAACAAGCGCAACCCGGCGGTTGCAAGCTAGGAGACAGAGAAATGCTGCAGCCCAAACGAACAAAATTCAGAAAGCAGCAAAAAGGCCGTAACCGGGGCCTGGCGCATGTAGGAAATCGCGTCAGCTTTGGTGAATTTGGCCTGAAGGCAACCACGCGTGGATTCGTTACTGCCCGGCAGATCGAAGCAGCGCGCCGCGCCATTACCCGCTACGTTAAGCGCGGTGGCAAGCTGTGGATCCGGATTTATCCGGACAAGCCGATCTGCAAGAAGCCCGTAGAGGTACGTATGGGTAAAGGTAAAGGTAATGTTGAATACTGGGTGGCGCCAATCCAGCCCGGCCGTGTGATGTATGAAATCCAGGGGGTAACGGAAGAAGCCGCCCGGGAAGCATTCCGTCTGGCAGCCAGGAAACTGGCGGTGAAAACCACCTTCGTCAAGAGGTCTGTGCTGTGATGATTGCGCAAGATTTAAGAGTAAAGAAAGAAAACGAACTCCGTGAAGAACTCACCGGGCTGCTTCAGGAGCAGTTCAATTTGAGAATGCAGCGGGGAACGGGCCAGTTGACTACACCACATGAGTTGCGGCGTGTACGCCGGGATATCGCGCGTGTAAGGACTGTCCTGAATGAGAAAAAGAGAGCAGGTGAAACGTCATGAGTACGACGGAAGCAGTAAAACGCACCAAGGTTGGGCGGGTAGTCAGTGACAAGGCTGACAAAACCGTCACCGTAATGCTGGAACGTCTGGTGAAACACCCGCTGTACGGTAAGTACATCAAGCGGTCAACCAAGGTGCACGCACACGACGAGGACAACAGTTGTGGCGAAGGCGACCTGGTGAAGATTTCAGAATGTCGCCCGCTTTCCAAGACGAAAAGCTGGCGTGTAGTAGAAATTATGGAGCGCGCCAAGTAAGGCCGGCAGGGCCTTGCGGACAGCGTAGCAGAGGACATCAACAATGATTCAGATGCAAAGCATGCTTTCAGCCGCAGACAACAGCGGCGCACGCCGGGTTATGTGCATCAAGGTGCTGGGTGGTTCCAAGCGGCGTTATGCTCGCATTGGTGACGTGATCAAGGTCACGGTCAAAGAAGCCATTCCGCGCGGCAAAGTGAAGAAAGGTGAAGTTTACAATGCGGTAGTAGTACGGACACGTTCCGGCGTTCGCCGCGGTGATGGCTCACTGATCCGGTTTGACGGTAACGCTGCAGTTTTACTGGACGCCAAGCACGAGCCGATCGGAACCCGGATCTTCGGCCCCGTGACGCGGGAATTACGGACCGAGAAGTTCATGAAGATTGTCTCGCTGGCGCCTGAAGTGCTGTAAGCGAGAGGAGCTGAGAAGATGAAACGAATTCATAAAGGTGATGAAGTCATCGTGACCACAGGCCGCAGTAAGGGTCAGCGAGGACATGTACTCCGCGTCGTTAGCGATGAGAAAGTGCTGGTGGAAAACGTGAACATGGTGAAAAAACACCAGAAGCCGAATCCTGGTATGAATCAGGGTGGCGGCATCATTGAAAAAGAATCACCGATCCACGTTTCCAACGTTGCGATGTACAACGCGGCCACGGGCAAAGCAGACCGCGTGTCGTTCAAGTTGCTCGAAGACGGAAAGAAAGTGCGGATTTTCAAGTCGACCGGCGAAGCCGTCGATATTTAAGGATATTCAGATGTCCAGACTACAGACATATTACAAAGAGACCGTGGTGCCGCAACTGATGGAAAAATTCAGCTATGGCAATGTCATGGAAGTGCCGAAAATCACCAAGATCTGCCTGAACATGGGAGTAGGTGAGGCTGTTGGCGACAAGAAAGTAATGGGCCGCGCCGTGGGAGATATGACCGCGATTGCAGGTCAGAAACCAGTCGTCCGCCTGGCGCGCAAGTCAGTGGCCAGTTTCAAGATTCGTGATGGTTGGCCTGTCGGGTGCAAAGTAACCTTGCGCCGGGAGCGTATGTATGAGTTCCTGGACAGGTTGGTGAGCATCGCCATTCCCCGTGTTCGTGACTTTCGCGGTTTGAACCGCAAGTCCTTTGACGGTCGTGGCAATTACAGCATGGGTGTGAAGGAACAGATCATGTTCCCGGAAATTGACTACGACCAGATCGACGTCATCCGGGGTATGGATATTACCATCACCACCACGGCTAAGAACGACGAGGAGGCGCTGGCGCTGCTGCAGGCCTTCAACTTCCCGTTTAAAGAGAAATAAGGAAAGAATCACGATGGCAAAAGTATCCATGATCAATCGCGAAAAGCGACGCACAAAGCTGGTGGCAAAATATGTCGCAAAGCGGGCCGAACTCAAGGCGATTATTATTAACCCGGAAGTCAGCTTTGAGGAACAACAGGACGCCATGTTCCGCTTGCAGAAGCTGCCCCGTGATTCAAGCCCGGTGCGGCAGCGCAATCGCTGCGCCATTTCCGGTCGTCCGCGTGGTTTCTACCGCAAATTCGGACTGGGCCGTAACAAGTTACGTGAAGCCGCCATGCGCGGTGATGTACCGGGCCTTAGAAAGGCCAGTTGGTAAAGAGGAATGATGCAATGAGTATGAGTGACCCGATTGCAGACCTGCTGACGCGTATTCGCAACGCCCAGTCGGTGCAAAAAACGACGGTTAATATCCCGGGTTCGAAGGTTAAGACGGGTATTGCTGGTGTGCTGAAAAACGAAGGCTATATAACAGACTTCCGCAATATCGAAGTTGACGGCAGGATAACGCTTGAAGTTACGCTCAAGTACTTTCAGGGCAAAGGTGTGATTGATACCTTGAAGCGAGCCAGTCGGCCCGGCCTGCGTCAATATCGCGGCAAAGATGAGCTGCCGAAGATCCTGAACGGTCTCGGAATAGTCGTTGTCAGCACCTCTCAAGGCATTATGACTGATGCCCAGGCGCGCGCGGTTGGACAGGGTGGTGAAATCCTGTGCTTCGTAACGTGATGTTGACTGGATTCTGGAGAAAGATATGTCACGCATAGCAAAAGCCCCGATCGAGCTGCCTTCAGGCGTTGAAGTCAAGGTTCAGGGTAGCCAGGTCAACGTAAAGGGCCCCAAGGGAAACTTGGTGCTGCAACTGCATTCAGCAATCAGCCTCGAGCAGGAAGATAAAGTGATCAGTGTGAAGCCTGCGACGGATTCTGCCATCCCGATGGCTGGAACGTTTCGTTCCCTGGTCAACAATATGGTACTTGGCGTCACAGAAGGTTTTGAGAAAAAATTGACGTTGGTTGGTATTGGATACCGCGCACAGGTGCAGGGCAACAAACTCACCCTGGCGCTGGGATTCTCCCACCCGGTCATATACGACGCACCTGAAGGCGTGACCATTGAAGCACCAAGTCAAACCGAATTGGTGATCAAGGGTTGTGACAAACAGAAGGTTGGCCAGGTCGCTGCTGAAATCCGGTCGTTTCGCCCACCGGAGCCCTACAAGGGCAAGGGTGTTCGTTATTCCGACGAGCGCGTGGTGCGCAAGGAAGCCAAGAAGGCTTAGGATTAGAGATTAAAACCGGTTAATTTAGTCAGCATTTTTAATCTGACTTTTGGGGCCGCTTAGCATTAGCCGCTCAGGGCGGCTAGAAGAATTCGAGGAATCAAAGATGGACAAGAAAAAGGCAGCACGTTTGCGCAGGGCAAAAAAGGCCCGTGCGCATATCCGCCGCCTGGGCGTGGCGCGGCTTACCGTTCACCGTAGCGGAAGGCATATTTACGCCCAGGTCATCAGCCCGGAAGGGGGAAAAGTCATTGCTGCAGCATCAACACTGCAAAAAGACATCAGAGCTGATCTGAAAACAACCAGTAACAAGGAAGCCGCGATAGCCGTTGGCAAGGCTGTCGCTGAACGGGCAGTAGAAGCTGGTGTCAAGGAAGTAGCTTTTGACCGCTCCGGATTCCGTTATCACGGTCGAATCAAGGAACTGGCCGACGCTGCACGCGAAGTCGGGCTTAATTTTTAACGGCACATAGGTGAATTCAGGTCATGGTATGACCGGGAAAAACAGGTAAGAAACATGGCGAAAATGGACAGAGACAATGGTGACGGCCTGCTTGAAAAGCTGGTTACGATCAATCGCGTAGCCAAGGTGGTCAAGGGTGGCCGCATTTTTGGTTTCACCGCCCTCAGTGTGGTGGGTGACGGTAACGGCAAGATTGGGTTTGGTTACGGCAAGGCGCGTGAAGTGCCTCTGGCTATCCAGAAATCAATGGAAAAAGCACGTCGCAACATGATCCAGGTGTCATTGCAGGACGGTACGCTCTGGCATGCCATCAAGGCCCGTCATTCGGGTTCGCGGATTTATATGCAGCCGGCATCAGAAGGTACCGGCGTCATTGCGGGTGGTGCGATGCGAGCTGTACTGGAAACCGTTGGTGTCCGTAACGTACTGGCCAAAAGCCTGGGTTCCAACAACGCAATTAACCTGGTTCGCGCCACCATCAAGGGATTGCAGTCGATGCAAACTCCGGAATCGATAGCTGGCAAACGTGGCAAACCGGTTGACGAAATTATGGCGAACATGAGCAAGGTAAACACGGGGTAAGGATCATGGCCGGGAAAAAGAAGAAACAAATCAAGGTAACGCTGGTCCGCTCTCCGATCGGATTTCAGCCAAGACATCGCGAATGTGTTCGTGGCCTGGGCTTGAAGCGCGTGCGCCACACGGTTGTGCTCGAAGACACGCCGTCCATTCGCGGAATGGTAAACAAAATTGATTACATGGTACGTGTAGAGGAAGCCTGAGGACGTATTGAAATGAAACTGAATAGTCTCAGCCCGGCAGAGGGCAGCAAAAAAAATCGCAAGCGCGTGGGCCGCGGCATGGGCTCAGGCATCGGTAAAACCGGTGGTCGCGGGCACAAAGGCCAGAAGTCACGTTCCGGTGGTTACCACAAGGTCGGCTTCGAGGGTGGACAGATGCCCTTGCAGCGCCGTCTGCCCAAGCGTGGGTTTGCTTCACGCACCGCGCGTTATAACGACGAACTCCGCCTTTACCAGGTCCAGGTAATGAAAGCAGATGTGATCGATCTTGAGTTCCTCAAGGCGCAGGGCATCGTGGCGCACGATATCCGCAAGGTCAAAGTGATCAACACCGGTACCCTGGATCGCGCGGTCACGATCAAAGGGCTGGCTGTAACCAAGGGCGCGCAGGCAGCGATTGAAGCGGCCGGAGGCAAGGTAGAGTAATGGCCCGTTCCCCGGCAAAATTTGCGGAAACACTGGGTGGGCTCGGCCGGCTGACCGAATTGCGGCAGCGTTTGCTGTTCGTGTTCGTTGCGCTGATTATTTATCGCATTGGTACCTTTATCCCGGTGCCGGGTGTGAACCCGCAGGCCTTGCTGCAGTTCATGAATTCCCAGCAGGGAACCATCGTGGACGTGTTCAACCTGTTTACCGGTGGCGCTTTGGAGCGTTTTTCCCTTTTTGCGCTGGGTGTGATGCCGTACATCTCGGCTTCCATCATCATGCAGTTGATGACCTCCGCCGTACCGCACCTGCAGCAATTGAAGAAAGAGGGATCCTCCGGTCGCCAGAAAATTACCCAGTACACGCGTAATTTCACCGTGCTACTGGCGGCTGTCCAGGCCGGTGGCGTTGCGTTTGCATTGCAGGGCCAGGGCACGGTGGTGCTTGCGCCGGGTTTTGGTTTTATTTTTACCGCTATGGTTACCCTGACGGCCGGTACTGTTTTCCTGATGTGGCTGGGTGAACAAATCACCGAGCGCGGTGTGGGAAATGGTATTTCCCTGATCATTTTTGCCGGTATTGTGGCCGGCCTGCCCAGGGCGGTTGCAGGAACACTGGAACTGGTAAATACAGGCCAGTTGAGTATTCCGGCTGTGATGTTCATCACTGCGTTGATACTGGGTGTGATTTACTTTGTTGTCCGGGTAGAGCGCGGCCAGCGGCGGATCACGGTCAATTATGCGCAGCGCCAGGGTCGTGTGGCTTACCAGAACCAGTCAACGCATTTACCGTTGAAGGTAAATATGTCCGGCGTGATTCCGGCCATTTTTGCTTCCAGCATGGTGATCTTCCCGTCAACGCTGGCTACCTGGTTCAGCGGTTCGGAGGGGCTGAACTGGTTGACGGACGTTTCGGCAGCACTGACACCCGGAAACCTGGCGTATACAATTTTGTATTCATCGCTGATTATTTTCTTCTGTTTTTTCTATACCGCCATGGTGTTCAATTCTAAAGAAACAGCAGATAACCTGAAGCGTTCGGGAGCGTTTATTCCGGGAATACGCCCGGGCCGCCAGACGGCGGATTACATAGACAATGTATTGACACGCCTGACCATGGTGGGTTCGCTGTACCTGGTGGCGGTTTGTCTGTTGCCTGATGTGCTCAGGGTTGTCTGGTCCGTGCCGTTCTACTTCGGTGGAACTTCGGTACTGATCGTGGTTGTCGTGATCATGGATTTCATTGCGCAAGTACAGGCGCATCTGATTTCACATCAATACGACAGTCTGATGAAAAAGGCGAACCTGAAATCCTACGGTCGTTCCGGAGTAGTCCGGAGATAATTATTAATAGCCGCCAGGGTGGCGAAAATTGGGTGGCCATTTACCGGCAGGCCCGTTTGCTTGGGAGAAATTTATGAAAGTGCAGGCATCAGTTAAAAAGATCTGCCGAAACTGTAAAATCGTACGCCGCAAAGGTGTTGTGTACGTGATTTGCAGTGAGAAAAAACACAAGCAGCGGCAGGGCTGATAGTGGTAGTGAATTTATGGTGCTGGTTTTGGGTGAATAAGCGTGTTAACCGGGCAAGTGTTAACAGGCTTTTACCAGAAGCCGGGATTCGATATAATACGCTGTTAACGTTCGCGGCAAGTAAAGACAGGAGTTAAGGAATGGCTCGTATAGCAGGAGTCAATATACCGGTTCAGAAACACACATGGGTGGGTCTGACGCATATCTATGGCATCGGCCGTTCTCGTGCTTTTGAAATTTGCGATGCTGCAGGTGTCAAGCCGGATACCAAAATTCGTGACCTGACGGAAGCGGAAATTGAAGGAATCCGCGCCCAGATATCCACGCTTGCCGTGGAAGGCGACCTTCGCCGTGAAGTGGCAATGAACATCAAGCGTTTGATGGACCTCGGTTGTTACCGTGGGCTACGGCATCGCCGCGGTCTGCCGGTGCGTGGTCAGCAAACCAAGACCAACGCGCGTACCCGTAAAGGTCCGCGTCGTCCGATTAAGCGTTAAAGGCGGAATGATTTATGGCTAAGCCAAGCAGGAAAAAGAAAGTTAAAAAGACGGTCGTGGATGGTATCGCTCACATCCATGCATCTTTTAACAATACGATTATCACGATCACCGATCGCCAGGGTAATGCCCTGTCATGGGCGACTGCCGGAGGCGCAGGTTTCCGGGGCTCACGTAAGAGCACACCGTTTGCCGCCCAGGTTGCAGCTGAAACTGCCGGTAAGGCAGCGCTGGATTACGGTCTGAAGAACCTGGAAGTGCGGGTCAAAGGTCCCGGTCCGGGGCGCGAGTCTTCCGTGCGTGCGCTGAATGCAGTCGGATACAAGATTACAAATATTACTGACGTGACGCCGATCCCGCACAACGGTTGTCGGCCGCCTAAAAAACGTCGCGTCTGAGTGGAGTAGACCCAATGGCAAGATACACAGGACCTACCTGTAAACTGGCACGCCGCGAAGGTGTTGACCTGGAACTGAAGAGCCCGGCCCGTGGACTGGAATCCAAGTGCAAGCTGAACCAGCTTCCTGGACAACAAGTCTCGACTCGCCGGATGAGGCTTTCAGATTATGCCGTACAGTTGCGGGAGAAGCAGAAAGTACGGCGTATCTACGGTGTACTTGAACGCCAGTTCCGTAATTACTACAAGCTGGCCGCAAAACAGAAGGGCGCAACGGGTGAAAACCTGCTGCGTTTGCTGGAAAGCCGCCTGGACAATGTCGTCTATCGAATGGGATTCGCGGTAACCCGCGCCCAGGCCCGGCAAATGGTATCGCACAAGTCGATTTCCGTTAATGGACAGACGGTGAATATTGCATCCTACCGGGTGAAACCGGACGATGTAGTAGCCATTCGTGAAAGAGCGAAGAAACAACTGCGTGTAAAGGAAGCCATAACGCTGAGCCAGGAGATGGATCTGGTTTCACCCTGGATGGAAGTCGATACAAAGAAAATGGAAGGTGTATTCAAGGCCTATCCGGATCGGGTCGAGCTTTCAGCGGATATCAACGAAAGTCTGATCGTGGAGCTTTACTCCAAGTAAGGTCTGCAGGAAAAATATTTAACTATTGTTGCAGGCAGTTGATGCCTGTAACGATCATGAGATTTCATCAGGAATACAGTTTACGAGGGCGATCCCTATGATGGGTGTTATTGAACAAATGCTGAAGCCCAGTACCGTGGGCGTTGACGAGGTCAACCCGAACCGGGCCCGGATTACACTGGAACCGCTCGAACGTGGTTTCGGTCACACACTGGGCAATGCGCTCAGGCGTGTGCTGCTTTCATCCATTCCCGGCAGTGCGATTGTCGAAGTGGAAATGGATGGTGTGTTGCATGAATACACGGCCGTTGAAGGTCTGCAGGAAGATATCATCGAAGTTCTTCTGAACCTCAAGGGTATTGCACTGATAATGCACGAGCGTGAAGAAGCTGTGCTGACCCTTAGCAAATCGGGCGAGGGCCCGGTTACTGCCGGGGACATCCAGGTCGATCACACCGTCGAGGTGGTTAACCCGGATCACGTCATCTGCAACCTGACGCAGAACGGCAGCATCAACATGCGTTTGAAAGTGGCGCGCGGCGTAGGTTATCAGCCGGCCGTGCGCTTGAATATCGGTGATCAGGAAAGCCGTCCCATTGGCCGCCTGCAATTGGATGCGTCTTTTTGCCCGGTGCGTAAAGTAGCTTACAGTGTCGATTCGGCACGTGTTGAACAACGCACCAACCTGGACAAACTGATCTTCGATATTGAGACCAACGGCACGATGGATTGTGAGGGTGCGGTGAAACTCGCTGCCAATATCCTGGCCGATCAGTTGTCAATATTCGTGGACTTTAAAGCACGACAGGCCGTGGAAGTGGAAGAAAAGACCCAGGAAATTGACCCTGTTCTGTTGCGCCCAATCGACGACCTGGAGCTTACGGTTCGTTCAGCGAACTGTCTCAAGGCGGAAAGCATCCTGTATATCGGCGACCTGGTACAGCGAACCGAGGTTGAACTGCTGAAGACACCGAACCTGGGTAAGAAATCGCTGACAGAAATCAAGGACGTACTCGCGTCACATGATCTGTCGCTTGGAATGAAGCTGGAAAACTGGCCGCCTGAGAGCCTGGTCAGCGCCTGAACAACGCTGGCGGATAGAACAAGGAATAGACCATGCGACACATGAAATCCGGAAGAAAACTGAACCGCAACAGCTCACATCGCAAGGCGATGTTCCGCAATATGGCGAGTTCGCTGTTTGAACACGAATTGATCAAGACTACGGTTCCCAAGGCCAAGGAATTGCGCCGCGTGGCCGAGCCACTGATTACCCTTGCCAAGGAAGACAGCGTGGCGCATCGGCGCCTGGCATTCGACCGCCTGCGTAACCGTAAGGTTGTCACCAAGTTGTTTAACGAACTGGGTCCGCGCTACGTGGACCGTCCAGGGGGTTATTTGCGGATTTTGAAGTGTGGTCACCGTGCTGGTGATCAGGCTCCGATGGCCTATGTTGAATTGGTGGACCGTCCGCGCGCTGAGGATTCACTGGACGCAGAATAAGCTTATATCAATCTTTGTTAAGAGAGCCCGGCATTGCCGGGCTTTTTTATGGCAGGCTAAAGTGAATTCCAGCGACGTTGTTCACTTAAGTGTTGCGTTACTTGCGGGCGCGCCCATTCGAAGCAAGGGGTCTTCTTCCAGGACACGACATAAACCCGTCCGTGGGGTCTCCTCTTGCAACATCGTGTTGCAAAGGGTCCTGGAAGAAGACCCCTTACTCCGAACGGGCTTGTGCCAAACTGAGACGCAAAATCACCCGCACCATGGAATAGGTGGTGGGCGGAGCGGCTCAATAGCGCTCTTTCAATGTTTGTAAGCCTTGTAAAGAATCGGTTCCCAGAAGGATCCGTCCAATTGCGAATTAAGCGGTGCGTCAATGTCTACCTTCGCACCAATCTGGTATGTCGTGCCGTCTTCAATGGTCAGGTCGAATCGTTTTGTATGAGTTTTTTCCTGTGAGCCGGTGAGATTTGGCGTCCAGTAAACATCGAGCATCAAGTTCACTGTCAGAACATGGCTGCCAGTGCTGACCCGATACCTGGTGGCCGGTTGTTGATCCTGGCCATCAATTTTTTTAATACGAACCTTGTAGATATTTTCTTCACTGATTGCATACGGAAGGCTCATGACATACCCACTGTCAGCGGCAATAACAGGAGTGTAGTACAACAAAGCTGCCAGGCTATTTAGCACGCATATTGCACTGAGGATTCGGGTTAGACCGGTTTTAGTCAAAGTCTACTGCCAATCTGATAAATCAAGAAAGCACCGGTATACCCTAACACCGTCATGTAAGTCCATGCGAATAATGGCCAGCGCCAGCTGTTGGTTTCCCGGCGGATGACCGCCAGAGTGGCAGCACATTGCAGGCACCAGGCGTAGAACAGCAGTAAACCCAGCACCATGGGGAGAGTGAACACCAGGCGGCCATCGGGCCAGGTAGCTGAACGTAGTTTTTCAACCAGGCTGGCGTTTTCAGCTTTTTCACCGACAGCGTAAATCGTACCCATCACCGCAACCACGACTTCCCGTGCCGGAAAGCCGGCAATGACAGCTGCTGATACACGCCAGTCCCACCCGAGGGGTGCGAACAACGGCTCGACAAACCTGCCTGCTTGCCCGAGATAGCTCTGTGAGAGTTGGGCCGCTGCAGCCTCATTCTTAATTCGCAACAGCTCAACTGCCAATGGCTCCCCTTGTAGAGCGGTTTCAGCCTGCACAATAGCATTTTGCATCCCGGTTTCGATGGCCCCGGCGCGCGGGAAGTAAGCCAGAGCCCATACAATGATGGCCACGATAAAAATTATGCTACCCGCCCGCTTGAGGAAAATGCGTACGCGTTCCAGCAGCTTTATCAAAACCGTCTGCAGATTGGGCCAGCGAAATTCGGGTAGCGCCAGAGCGAAATGTGGTTTGGGGCCGCGTAAGGCGGTTCGTTTCAACAACCAGGCCGTGGTGAGCCCACCAACGATGCCCAGCACGTATAAACCCAGAAGCACCAGACCTTGAAGATTCAACCAGCCAATTGATTCGTCAGGAACAAAAGCAGCGATCAACAGTGCGTAAATCGGCAGACGGGCTGAGCAGGTCATGAACGGTGCGGCCAGGATGGTCGCGATACGGGCCTTTTTGTCTGGTATCACCCGCGTTGCCATGATGGCGGGGACCGCGCAGGCAAAGCTGGAAAGCATCGGAATCACCGACTGGCCTGAGAGGCCGACTGAGCGCATTACGCGATCCATCAGGAATGCGGCGCGCGCCAGGTATCCGGAGTCTTCAAGAATGATGATGAACAGGAACAGGATCAGGATCTGCGGCAGGAATACCAATACGCTGCCGACACCTGCAATGACACCGTCGGTAATAAAACTGGACATTGCACCGTCAGGCAAATGAGTAGCGATCCATCCGGACATTGCGACAGCCAATGCGTCGATACCCTCCATCAATGGTGTCGCCCATGAAAATACTGCCTGGAAAACCAGGGCCATGATGGCAAAGAAAAGAACGGTGGCCGGCCAGGGGCGATTGAGCCAGTGCAATACCTTGGCTTCGTAACGTTCCAGTATGGGAGCCTGCTGCTGAGCTTCACCGAGGACATCGCGAACCCATTGATACCGGTGCCGGGCTTCTACCGCCTGCGGTGGCTCATCAGCGAACAGGGCGAGCCTGGCCTCAGCAACCGGTGGCGTACCCAATTGCTGTTCAAGAGTTTCCGCCTGGTTGCTGCGGGGGTGGAGCAGTGCCTGGATCACGTCAATTCGCGGCACCGGGGCGCCGACTTGTTCGACTAGCCGATCAGCTGTTTTACTCAGTTCAGGCCAGGATTCCGGTACTTTCGGCGCCGGGGAATCGGCTACTCCTTCCAGTGCTGCTTTGAGCGCATCGAGCCCTCGTCCGGTGGTCGTAGCTACAGGAAATATCGGGATTCCACCCAGGTGCCGTTGAAGTACTTCAATTGAAATGTCTATTCCGCTGGCCGTAGCAACATCTGTCATCGTGAGCGCAACAATCATCGGCACCTGCATTTCCATGAGTTGCTGAAGCAGGTAGAGTCCCTGGTACAAATGCGTGGCATCCAGCACCATCAGCAAGCCGCAGGGAGCATGCGTATCCGCCATCCTGCCCAGGATCACGTCTACCGCGATACGTTCATCGGCGGAATAGCCGCCCAGGCAGTAAATACCGGGCAAGTCGACCAGTTCGATGGCAGTGGATTCCAGTTGCACCGTTCCGGAATGTTTTTCAACCGTAACGCCCGGGTAGTTCCCGGTGGTCTGGCGCAGACCGGTCAGGCGGTTGAAGAGGGTGCTTTTTCCTGAGTTTGGATTGCCTATGATGGCAAGGGTTGCGGACACGCGCCGACGAATTCCGATCTTTTCGACCGGGACATAGATCGTACTCTTTTCATTCATTCGTAACGATCGGGGAAACGCTGAAATTGCCGGCTTGTTGTCTGCGAATGGAAATAGCGGTGCCAAATACCGAAACTTCCATCGGATCGCCACCGATGGCGGCGTTCTGGAACTGTATTTCTGTTCCTTCGATAAGCCCAAGCACCATCAGGCGGACGACACCAGGCTGTCTGGCGTCCACTTTTTCGATCCGGGCTTTTTGTCCGGGCTGCATTTCCCGTAAGGTCATTTTTACACCGCTAATTGAGAATGATTGTCATTTACGACAATTTTAGAGGAAAAATGTTCATCAGTACATAGACCCAGATCAAGTAAATGACATTTTTTAAATATAAGGACCGATTGGCGCTATTGCAGACGGGTTTCCACGGACCCATTCCCCATTTTTCATCACGGCAAGGCAGGCGTTCGCCTGAAAATGGTAAAGCCAGTGATTGAGGCTGGGGGAATCGATGATCGCCAGGTCGCAAGCGTAGCCGGGAAGCAGGGTACCGGCGTGTTTACTCAGGGAAACCGCCTTTGCGGCAACAGAGGTCGCTCCTTTCAAGGATTCCTGCGGAGTCATGCCCTGGTGAACACAGGCCAGGGTCATCGCGAGGGGCAAATGATAGCTGGGTGATGAGCCCGGGTTGAAATCGGTAGCCACGGCAACGGGTACGCCGCGGTCCATCATCTTTCTGGCGGGCATGTAAGTTTCGCCCAGGTAAAGGGAAGCCAGGGGGAGGCTTACCGCTACCGTGCCTGACGCTGCCATGGCGTCCATACCGGCGTCGCTGATATATTCGAGGTGTTCCGCCGAAACTGCAGCCAGTTCAGCGGCCAGTTCGGCTCCGCCACCCCTCGAAAGCTGGTCTGCATGAATCTTGATGCCAAGTCCGTGCCTGGCCGCGACGGAAAGAATTTGACGCGCCTCTTCTATCGAATAGGCGCCAGTCTCCACAAAGGCGTCACAGAACCTGGCCAGACCCTGACGGGCGACCCGGGGGATCAGGACATCACACAAGAGCCTGATATATCTGTCACGATGTTGACTGTACTCTGGTGGAATGATGTGTGCACCCAGGAATGTGGGTACGAGGTCAACTACGTGGGATTCGTTGAGCCGCCGGTATACTTCCAGTTGCTTCAGCTCATTCGCCTCGTCCAGGCCATAACCTGATTTACACTCCACGGTGGTGATTCCCAGGTCAAGCATTTTATCCAGTATGGATTCCGCCTTGCACTGCAATTCGTCCAGGCTGGCAGCACGGGTTGCTGCGACGGTGCTGGCAATTCCACCGCCGGCACGGGCAATTTCCTGGTAGCTGGCCCCGCGGAGCCTCAGTTCGAATTCATCACCGCGCCAACCGCCGAAGCACAGGTGAGTATGGCAGTCCACCAGGCCGGGAACAATCAGCCGGCGCCCGCAGTCGATGACGGGCTCATCCTGGTATTCAGCCGGTATTTCCGCCATGGATCCAACCCAACGCACCAGGCCATCAGTCCATACAAGTGCTGCATTCCCGACCAGGCCGGCATCCTGTTGTGGCTTGTCTGGCGGGCAGGTGGCCAGTTGGGAAATATTGCTAAGTACCGGCATCAGTATCACATTGAAGGAGTACTAGTGTAACGGCCCGATGCCGGCTTCAACCGTACTTGCAAGCTCACCGCGGCGGAGAATGTCAGCGCAGGTTTCCAGGTCGTTGCGTACTTCGTAGTCTTTATACGCATGGCTGATTTGCCCTCGCAGCAATTCATGAGCCAACTGGACACCTCTGCCTGGCTTCAGAGGAATACGGAAATCCAGGGCCTGGGCAACGGTCAGGAATTCAACGGCAAGAACGTGCTCAACATTTCGCAGCACAGGTAAAAGCTTCAGTGCGCTGATCGAACCCATGCTGACATGATCTTCCTGGCCCAGGCTGGTGGGGATGGAATCCACGCTGGCAGGATGGCACAGGATTTTGTTCTCGGATACCAGGGCTGCGGCCGTATACTGCGGGATCATAAAACCCGAATTGATGCCTGTGTCCTTCATCAACAACCTGGGCAATCCGTCGTGGCCTTCAAGCAGAAGATAGGTTCGGCGCTCTGAAATACTCGCCAGCTCCGCAAGTGCAATGGCCGCGAAATCCATGGCCAGGGCCAGCGGCTGACCGTGGAAATTGCCAGCCGAAATAATGTCGCCATTATTGAACACCAGGGGGTTATCGGTCACCGAATTCAGCTCAATCTCAATGGTGTGTGCGGAATTAGCCAGCGCATCGCGGCTGGCTCCGTGTACCTGGGGTACACAACGCAGGCAGTAGGAATCCTGGACCTTGCCACAATCCCGGTGTGAATCCATGATTTCGCTGTGCTCGAGCAGCTTGCGCATGTTGTCAGCTACGGCAATCTGGCCTTTATGTGGACGAATCCTGTGTACACGCTCATCAAAGGGGTTAGCGCTGCCCTGCAGCGCCTCCAGGCTCATCGCAGCCAGTATATCTGCATCTTTTTGCAGCACCAGTGCGCGCTCCAGCACAAAAGCGCCGTAGGCGGCCATCAGTTGCGTGCCGTTAATCAGTGCGAGTCCATCCTTGGCTTTTAGCTGAATCGGCTCAATGCCAGCCCGCTGCAATGCATCCGCGGCGTCGAGCTTGTCTGTTTCTGTTTCATTCCATACCTCACCCCGGCCGATTAAAGGCAGGCACATATGCGCCAGTGGAGCCAGATCCCCTGAAGCGCCCACGCTTCCCCGGCTCGGCACCCGCGGGGTCAGGCCCATTTGCTCGAAGCTCAGCAACTGCTTGAAAGTCGTACGGGAAATACCGGACTGGCCCAGGCCAAGGGCATGGATTTTCAGTTGCAGCATGAGGCGGGTAATTTCGGGAGGGACCGGCTCCCCCACGCCACAGGCATGGCTCAGAAGAAGGTTTTGTTGAAGTGCCGCCAGTTTCTCGTCATCGATTCTTTTGTCCGCCAGAACTCCAAAACCAGTGTTGATACCGTACAGTGCACTGCCGTCTTTCAGGGCTCGCAACACAATGTCCCGGCTGCGGTCCAGTGCAGCATGGTCTTTGCGCAGGGCCTTCATGCTGGCAGCAAGGTCAGCGTACAGGGTGGGGATACGTATAGCCTGGCTCATGTGCCCCGGGGGACCGTTAACAGTGGCTTGTAATTTTGCAAATTTGCACCCATTATCTTGGCTGAAAAGTCCGTAAAATACAGGGACGCTTATTATAAGGGAACCCGGCTCCGGTAGCCGGGTCTTTATTCTCTGGGGAATTCAATAAAGAATCCCGAAAAAAGAAGTTTGAGGATGATCAAATGGCCTGGATATTCCGCCCAAGAATCTGGTTTCTGCTCGTAGCCGTAGCCTGTGCTGCCATGCTTGGCTACGGATACTATGTACAGCACGTGTTATTTATCGACCCCTGTCCGTTGTGTGTGCTGCAGCGACTGGCTTTCATCTGGATCGGTGTTGTTTCGCTGCTGGCTTTCCTTCACAATCCCGCGGTCAAAGGGTATTGGGTCTACTCCGGCCTTTTTATGCTAGGCGCCCTGGCGGGCTCAGCAATTGCCGGCCGCCATGTGTGGCTGCAAAGCCTGCCGCCGAACCTGGTGCCGGACTGTGGAATGGGTTTGAATTACATGCTCGAAACCATGCCGTTTTTTGAGGTCCTGTCTGAAGTATTTTATGGGTCTGGCGAATGCGCCGACATCAACTGGTCATTCCTTGGTCTGAGCATGCCGAGCTGGTCTTTGATCTGGTACATTGGCCTGGCAATCGCTACTATTGTTGTTCTTGTGAAGAATAGTAAAGCAAAGGCCTGAATTTAATGAATAATTTCAGTTCTACAGATCACTTAAGCTCAGTGCAGAAAATGAATATTCCTAAAAACTGGAGCCCGGACTCGTGGCGGAAATTTCCAGCACTCCAGCAGGCCACCTATCCGGACCCTGAAGCTCTTGATCATGCGCTTCATGATCTGGCTGAACTGCCTCCCCTGGTCACTTCCTGGGAAATTCTATCGCTGCGAGAGCAGATTGCAGAAGCACAGGCTGGAAAGCGGTTTTTGCTGCAAGGGGGTGACTGCGCTGAGAGTTTCCAGGAATGCAATTCATCCCTGATCACCAACCGGCTCAAGGTACTGCTCCAGATGAGTCTTGCCCTGGTGCATGGACTACAGATGCCGGTGGTTCGGATTGGCCGGTTTGCGGGACAATACGCCAAGCCAAGATCCTCTGACACGGAAACCCGCGACGGTGTGACCCTGCCAAGTTTTCGGGGTGACCTGGTCAATGCACTCGAATTCACCAAAAAAGCCAGAACACCTGACCCGCAGCGCCTGATCCAGGCCCATTCGCTCTCGGCAATGACCATGAACTTCGTCCGTTCCCTGGTGGATGGTGGTTTTGCCGATGTTCACCACACTGAATACTGGAACCTCAGTTGGGTAGAGCATTCTCCGCTGGCGGATGAATTTCATAAGCTGACGGAAAGCCTTAGCCAATCCCTGCGTTTCATGGAAACCATCATGGGACGGGACATTGGCAGATTGAGACGCGTTGACTTTTTTACCTCGCATGAAGCATTGCACCTGCATTATGAGCAGGCCCAGACACGGCAAGTTCCCCGGCAATGGGGCTGGTTCAACCTGGGAACCCATTTCCCGTGGATCGGTATGCGGACAGCGGACCTGGATGGCGCCCATGTTGAATATTTTCGTGGAATCCGCAATCCGCTGGGTATCAAGGTTGGACCTGGAATGACCAGCGACTGGCTTGCCGGTTTGTTGGAAAAATTGAATCCGGAGCGGGAGGCGGGCCGTATTGTTTTGATTCATCGCATGGGTGAAGACAAGATTGAGGCCTGCCTCCCGGGTCTGATCAACGCGGTGCATGAGACCGGAAGTCCCGTGTTGTGGATATCCGACCCCATGCATGGCAATACCGAATCGACCCGGGATGGGATCAAGACCCGCCGTTTCCGGAAAATTTTGCGGGAGACGGAGCTGGCCTTCGAAATCCATCGGGACAACAAATCATGGTTGGGTGGTGTGCACCTGGAATTGACCGGTGAGGACGTGACTGAGTGTACCGGCGGCGCCAGAGATCTGTCAGATGAAGACTTGAAACGGGCCTACAAATCCACTGTTGATCCGCGGCTGAATTATGAACAGTCTCTGGAAATGGCGATGTTCATAGTGCAAAAGCACATCCAGAATACCTGAATGCCAGCCTTGATTTCCCCGGTTCAAGAACTCTTTAAACTAATTGGCCGTACACGCTTCCTCGTCTTGTGCGCCCTGGTGTCTGCACAAGCGGTAACAGTGCTGCATGCACAGGAATTTCTCGCCAGTCATACCCTGAGTTTTCCCCAGTACAAAAATCAGTATGTTCATGTCATTCTGACCTTACCGGTCAATGGCGATCAGATTGAACTGAGCCTGCCCAACTGGACACCAGGCTCCTACCTGATCCGGGATTACGCGACGCACCTCGAGAATTTCGAGGCCAGTGGTGAGGACGGCCAACATCTTGTCCAGATCAAAGTAGCCAAGAACCGGTGGCGCATATCTACTACGGGTGTCAGAGAGTTGACCGTGAGCTACGATGTATGGGCGGGTGTGCTGCACGTTAGTTCGAGCTGGATTTCGTCAGATTTCGCACTGATCAATGGCGCCGGGGTTTTTCTTTACACCGAAGACAGCCGGAACTGGCCTCAGCAAGTCATCGTGAACAAGCCGGCGTCCTGGAGCGATATTCATACCTCGTTAAAACCAGGGCCGGGTAGTAATGGATTCCTGGCACGGGATTACGATGAACTCATCGACAGTCCCATCGTTGCCGGCAACGCTCCTTATTACCCATTTGAAGTAGATGGGCAGGCGTATGTTCTGGTCAATACAGGGGAAACTGGCTGGTGGAATGGCAAACGTTCAGCCCGGGACGTCGCAACGCTGGTAAAAGCACAACAGAAATTCTGGGGGGTCAATCCCTTTGACCGCGAGTATCTGTTCTTGAATTTCCAGTTGGAGAGCCGGGGTGGCCTGGAACACGATCACAGCACCGTGCTGATGAGCAGCAAGTGGGCCATGCGCGACAAGAAAGACTACATCAAGTGGCTGGCGCTCGTGTCGCATGAGTTTTTTCACTCCTGGAATGTAAGGCGGATGAGGCCGGAGGCGCTGGCCGAATACGATTATGACAACGAAGTCTATACGCGCGAATTGTGGCTTGCCGAAGGCCTCACCAGCTATTACGACAACCTGTTACTGTTTCGCTCCGCACTGATTGAAGTAAATGATTATTTCGAGTTGCTGGCGGCTGAATTTCGCAATTATGAGACCACTCCGGGGCGCAAAGTCAGGTCAGCTGAACTCGCTTCCTTTGATTCGTGGATCAAGCATTACGTGCCCGATGCCAATGGCATTAACAGCACGGTTTCCTACTATCGAAAAGGCTCATTGATTGGCTTCGTAGCCGATACAGCCATCCGTCGCGAAACCGGCGGCAAGGCCAGCCTGGATACCGTGATGCGCAGAATGTATTCACTGTATGGCCCGGATGGGCAGGGGCGGGGAAGCTATCCACCGGGCGCATTTGAAACCGTTGTGGAGTCTGTTGCCGGAGCGGACGTCAGGGCCATGATTGAAAACCTGTTACATACAACTACGGACCCCGATCTGGATGAGGCGCTGGATTGGTATGGTTTGAAACTGGATCGCGCACCTGCCCGTTCGGCAGCAGAGAAGTCCGGCAGTCCGGTCCCCGCCGGTTTTGGCTTGACCTGGGGCAAAGAAGACTCCTTGTTGATTGTCGAACACGTGATCCTCGGCAGCACGGGAGCGGCCGCGGGCATTTTACCAGGCGATGAATTGCTGGCCATCAACGGTTCACGAATGACGGTAAAAAATATTGATAAAAGAGTGCGGCAACTGTTGCCGGGTGAAACAGTTGAACTGACACTGGTGCGGCAGGAACAATTGCTGACCCTGCCTGTGCGTGTCCAGTCCGCCATTCCGGAAAACTACGCCATCAAACTCAAATCCAATATTGGATTCCGTCAGAAAGCCCGCTTGAAAGCCTGGCTGGGCCGGGACCTGAAGTTTGGTAATTAGCTCTGAACCCAACAATTCAGGCTTGACACTACACCAGGTTCAGGAAGTTTCTTTTTCGCGGCTCGCACGTTTACGCTCGTGTTCGAGCAGATGAACTTTTCGAATCCGGATGGCTTGCGGCGTCACCTCTACCAGTTCATCGTCCTCGATAAATTCCAGCGCCTGCTCCAGGGTCATTTTCTGCGTTGCAGCAAGCTGGACTGCGTCGTCTTTGAGCACCGTGCGGATATTGGTTAACTGTTTTCCCTTCAGGGGATTCACCGTGAGGTCGTTCGAGCGGGTGTGGATACCCACTATCTGGCCCCCATAGACCTCCACACCCGGCTCAATAATCATCCGTCCTCGTTCCTGCAGGTTGAACAGGGCATAGGGCAGGGCTTTGCCCGTGCCGTTGGAGATCAGGACACCATTTTTCCGCCTGGAAATATCGCCGGGATGATAGGGGCCGTAATGATCGAATACATGGAACATCAGGCCCGTACCTGCCGTCAGCGTCCGGAACTCCGACTGGAAGCCAATCAGGCCGCGCGCGGGAATCATGTAGTCCAGCCGCACCCGGCCCTTGCCGTCCGGCTGCATGTTCTGCATGATTCCGCGGCGTTCACCAAGCCGTTCCATTACCGAACCCTGGTAGTCGGCTTCCAGGTCTACTACCAGTTGTTCAAAGGGCTCTTCTTTCCCGTGATCGGTCTCGTGCACGATTACTTCGGGTCTTGAGATGGCCAGCTCGTAGCCTTCCCGGCGCATGGTCTCTATCAGGATCGACAGGTGTAACTCACCCCGGCCTGACACCTTGAAGCGTTCCGCGTTTTCCATCTCTTCGACGCGCAAGGCCACGTTATGGCTGGCTTCGCGCAGCAGGCGCTCGCGCAACTGCCGGCTGGTCAGGTACTTTCCTTCGCGGCCGGCAAAGGGTGAACTATTGACCCTGAATGTCATGCTGATGGTGGGTTCATCCACGGTCAGCGTAGGCAGCGCTTCCGGTGCGTTCCGATCGCACAGCGTGTCGGAGATCCGAAGCTTGTCCACGCCGACCACGGCGATGATGTCGCCAGCCTGAGCAGATGGTACTTCGACACGGTTAAGCCCGTGAAAGCCCAACACCTGCAGTATCCTTCCATTGCGCCGCTCGCCATCACGGTCGATCACGCAGATTTGCTGGTTGGGTTTCGCGCTGCCCCTCTGTATCCTTCCGATGCCGATGACACCCACGTAGGAACTGTAATCCAGTGATGTAATGCGCATCTGGAACGGCCCTTCGATATTGACGGGCGGTGGAGCCACCTCCCGCACGATGGTTTCGAACAGGGCCGTCATATCTCCCTCACGTACCGTGTCCTCCATGCCAGCGTATCCGTGCAGCGCCGAAGCATAGACGACCGGGAAATCCAGCTGCTCATCCGTCGCGCCGAGCTGGTCGAACAATTCGAAAGTCTGGTCCAGAACCCAGTGAGGGCGGGCGCCGTCACGATCAATCTTATTGATCACGACAATTGGCCTAAAGCCCATCTCGAAAGCTTTCTGAGTGACAAAACGGGTCTGCGGCATGGGTCCGTCCACCGCATCCACCAACAGCAGGACCGAGTCCACCATGCTCAGGATGCGCTCCACCTCACCGCCAAAATCGGCATGGCCCGGGGTGTCCACGATATTGATGTGGTAGGTGTCTTTGCCGTCATTCCAGGTGATCGCAGTATTCTTGGACAGGATCGTGATCCCGCGCTCACGCTCGAGTTCATTGGAGTCCATCACCCGATCAGGCGTAGCCGCCCGTTCGCCCAGCGTTCCCGACTGCTGCAGCAACTGGTCCACGAGCGTGGTTTTGCCATGGTCGACATGGGCGATAATGGCAATATTTCGAAGCTTTTCAATCACTATTCATTCCTTTTCCACAGGCGGGCGCACGTTACAGGGTTTACTGTTGTAAATCAATGGTAAAGACGTTGATTTCGATCTTTCAACTGCAATCGAAGCCAGGCATTTTCAGGCTTGATGCGGCATTTCGGTAGAAAGTATAATCAAAGCCATGTTTTCCAATGACTCCATCAACCTGACCTTGTTTTCGATGCGTAAAACTACTGCATTCCTGATCCTGGCCCTGCTGGGTGCGCCGCTGCTGGTTCAAGCCGAAACACCGGCCCGGCAACACTTATTCAAGATTGAACGCAGCAAGAACGCCAATATCGTCCAGTACGACGCTCAAATCGGACCGGACGGGAAGCTGATGAAAAAGGAACCTGTTGTTGGCTACTGGGTTCGCCTGGCTGAACAGGGGCAGGTGCAGAAGCTCAGCTGGATACAGAAAACGTTTGCCTATGGATTTAAAGCGAAACTCGACAGTAACAGAGAAAAAGTAAAGCTCGATATGGTGGCGGATTTCGGTCAGCCGATTTTCGTTGTCCGCAATGGGGATGAATACCGTGCAACATTCTTGATTGAGGGATCACTATCCTATCTCGATAAAATTTTTATCCAGGCCTCCGGTAAGGGCACGCGAATCACGATTGAATACATTGAGATGTTTGGCGAAGACACGAAAACCGGGGAAGCCCGTTACGAAAAGTTTTTCCCCTGACCCCATGGTAAGACTGAAAAGCCGAGCTTTCGCAGGGTGGACGCGGCGTCAACGTCTATTCCGTGGAGCCGCCAGGCGCGAAAATCCCTTCTGGACGGGTATTCGCGGCGCAGCCTGTCAAACATCATCCCACGTTCATTGGCCGCCAAATCGGTCAAGCGGCGCATGGCGCTATCCTGTTTTTGCACAAAACAAACTGCTTTCAGGGCTGAAGCTATCGGATTTTTGACCGAGCGGAGATCAATGTCGAGGACCTTACTGTCGTAATTAACAGGGGCGATTGCTGGTTCATCCAGCCAGGCACAAAAAGCCTGGTAGACCATCAGGGTGCCATTGAGCTTGCCGTCGACGCTGTAACCGGCCACGTGCGGGGTGGCGACCGTCGTTGCCTTGACCAGTTCAGGATCGATTTGCGGTTCACCTGGCCAGACATCAAGCGCGGCATGCAGGCGGCCGCTCCTCAGCTGTGGCAGCAAGGCAGCGCCATCAAGCACATCGCCCCGTGCGGTATTGACCAGCAGGGCGGAGTCGTGCATTTGGGCAAGCCGATCCGGACCAATCATCCGGAATGTGGGGTACGGCCCATTCCGGGTCAGCGGGACATGAAGACACACAATATCCTGTGCCAGGGCTTCATCCAGTGAGACCAGGCCGCTTGTTCCGCTATCGGCCAATGGTGGATCGTTGGCGACGCAGGATATGCCAAGGACATTTAGCAATTTCTGTAGCCGGGAACCGACATTGCCTCTACCGATGATGCCGACGCTTTGATCTGACGGGTTTCGCCCGAGCCGCTCACAGGCCAGCCACACCATGGCCAGGGTGTATTGCGCCGCCGCGTCGGCGTTACAGCCCGGCGCGCTGGCCCAGGTGATTCCCTGTTGTTCCAGCCAGCCTGTATCCAGGTGGTCGGTGCCGATGGTCGCCGTTCCGATAAACCGGACGGGTGTGTCTTGCAGCAACCCGGCATCCACGCGGGTTATGGAACGGGTGATCAGTGCATCTGCATTAATCAGCTGTTGACGATCCAGTGTGCGCCCATCCACCCGTTCGATGTCGCCGTGTTGAGCGAAGGTTTTGTCAACACCCGGGATATTCCGGTCGATTACGATTCTCATCCCCAGAGCGCCATGTTGTGATCAATCAGTAGCCGGCGGCCTGGCCGTCTTTGCGTGACTCCGAAGCACCGTAATAAACACCGGATTCAGGATCTCGCATGATGGCCTGGTAGCCACCATAAGGTCCGTGTGCGAACTGGATTTTGTGCCCCCTGCGGATCAGGTCACTGATCACCTCATCATCAAAACCAGACTCCAGGTTAACGATTCCCCCGTCCTCCATCACCTCCCCGGTTGGCTGACTGGATCCCATATGGTAAATGCGCGGTGCATCACCTGCTTCCTGCAGATTCATGCTGAAATCAAGCAGGTTAACCACAATCTGTACGTGTCCCTGCGGCTGCATATCACCGCCCATCAGGCCAAAGCTGACCCAGGGTTTCCCATCCCTGGTGATAAAAGCCGGGATGATGGTGTGGAAGGGGCGTTTGCCCGGCTCGAATGAATTGGCATGACCCGGCTGAAGATTGAACAGTTCTCCGCGGTTCTGCAAAGTGAAACCCAGGCCGGGGGGCGTCATTCCCGACCCCATATCGCGGTAGTTACTTTGGATCAGGGATACCATGTTGCCGTCGGCATCCGCCGTGCTCAGGTAAATTGTATCGCCGTCGCGCAAAGCGGTTGGATCACCATGCGGATATGCATCAGCCGCCTTTTTCATATCCATCAATTTGCCGCGTTCAGCGGCATAATCTTTGGACAGGAGTTCGGCCACTGGAATATAGCTGAAATCCGGATCGGCATAAAAACGCGCACGGTCTTCATAGGCGATTTTTTTGGCTTCAATGAAAAGATGAACGTAGTCAGCTGAGCCAAAGCCCATTGACGCGATGTCATACGGCTCCATCAGGTTCAGCATCTGCAGGGCGGCAATTCCCTGGCCGTTGGGCGGCAGCTCCCAGACATCGTAACCACGATAATTGACCGATTGGGGCTCGACCCACTCGCTGTGATGTGCGGCCATATCTTCATAACTCAGGAATCCTTCGTTTTCGCGCATGTAACTGCCTATCTCGCGTGCAATGTCTCCTTTGTAAAATGCGTCGCGGCCTTCATTCGCGATGTGTTCCAGGGTATTGGCGAGATTCGGGTTTTTCCACATTTCGCCAATCTGCGGTGCACGCCCATCGATGGTCATCTGTTCGACGAAACCGGGATATTTCGACAAATGTCCGATAGATTCTCCCCAGTAAAATTGGATCGTTTCGTGCACCGGGTGGCCGTTACGGGCGTAATCAATTGTGGGCTGCAGCAACTTGATCATCGACAGTTTGCCAAAACGCTCATGCAATTCGAACCAGCCGTCTACAGCTCCCGGTACGGAAACCGGTAATGGGCCATAGGCAGGGATTTTATCAATGCCGTTTTCAAGGAACCATTCCCGGGACAGGGATTTTGGTGAACGACCGGAGGCATTCAGCCCGTGCAGGGATTTTGATCCGGCGTCCCAAACGATCGCAAACAAGTCACCGCCCATGCCGTTGCCGGTCGGTTCCATCAGGCCAAGCGCGGCATTGGCCGCGATGGCAGCGTCAACGGCGCTGCCACCCTGTTTGAGGATATCCAGGCCAATCTGGGTAGCCAGTGGGTGACTGGTGGCAACCATGCCGCGTGGTGCGATCACTACTGAACGCGTGGCGAAGGAACGTCCGGTGACTCTGTCAGCGGCCACGAGGTCAGCGCCCAAAACCAGGAAAGTGATAAAAACCAATGCATGGACGAGCTAATGGTAGCGGTCCATTATTACTCCCGGAAAAGTAGATTATTAACGTTTGCAGCAGGTGGTTGTAGGTCATTATCGGTTACAATAGTACGGATTGCTTGCCGGAATTTTCCGGTCCTGTTGAGATATTCTGACACATAGAAACCTTCTTAAGGAGTTATACATGAATAGTCCCGTTAGAGTCGCCATAACCGGCGCCGCCGGCCAGATTGGTTATCAACTTTGTTTCAGGATTGCAGCCGGGGATATGCTGGGGCCGGATCAGCCGGTCATTCTTCAATTACTGGAAATTACGCCGGCCCTTGGGGCGCTGGACGGTGTTGTAATGGAGTTGCGGGACGCTGCATTTCCCCTGTTGATGGATGTAGTGGCCACGGATAATGCGGAAACTGCATTCCAGGATACGGATTATGCTTTGCTGGTTGGCGCCAGGCCTCGTGGTCCCGGTATGGAGCGTAAGGACTTGATCTCCGCCAATGGAAAGATTTTCGGACCGCAGGGTGCGGCGATGAACAAGGTTGCCAGCCGGGATATCAAGGTGCTGGTAGTGGGCAACCCGGCCAACACGAACGCATTGATCGCGCGCGCCGCGGCACCTGACCTTGATCCGCGTAATTTCACCGCGATGACCCGCCTGGACCACAATCGCAGCATGGCTCAATTGGCCGCCAAGACCGGGAGTCACAGCTCGAAAATTACCAACATGCTGGTCTGGGGTAATCACTCCTCGACCCAGTACCCGGATATCCGCTTCGCGAAGGTGGATGGCAAATCAGCCGGTGACCTGGTCAGCCAGGATTGGTACCGCGATACATTTATTCCGGATGTGCAGCAGCGTGGCGCGGCGATCATCAAGGCCCGCGGTGCTTCCAGCGCGGCCTCGGCAGCCTCGTCAGCAATAGACCACGTACGCAACTGGGCCCTGGGAACGCCTGAGGGAGACTGGGTTTCCATGTCGGTTCCAGCGGATGGCAGCTATGGCATCGAATCCGGCGTCATTTACTCCTATCCCTGTGTCTGCGAAAACGGCGATTACCGCATCGTCCAGGGACTTGAAATCGATGAGTTCAGCCGTGAGCGCATGGATGCTACCGAGGCGGAACTGCTGGAAGAACGGGCGGCAGTAGAAGACCTGCTCTGATCAATGCCTTTAGTGGTTGACGTCGATGCCGGCGTCAACCGCATCGTAGTCCGGCGATCGAAATTGAAGGATCCAATATACTCTCGTCTAATTGCGTTCTGGGTTTGTCAAGGTGACAATAGTCTGTCGTGGCTGTAGTCGACACTCAATAACGAGAATCCGCAGGCGGGCAAAGCGATGAGAGAGTTTCCGAAGAAAACACTTGAAGACTGGCAAGCGCTCGCTGGCAAAGAGTGCAGGGATAAGCCGTTAAAGGAGTTGATCTGGGACACGCCCGAAGATATCGCAGTCAAACCCTTGTACACCGCCGAAGACCTCAAGGGCCTGAATTATTTGGATTCTCTGCCCGGCATGGCGCCTTTTGTCCGTGGACCCAGGGCGACCATGTATGCGGGCCGTCCGTGGACGGTGCGCCAGTACGCAGGCTTTTCCACTGCCGAGGAATCCAACGCATTTTACCGAAAGAACCTGGAGGCGGGACAGACTGGCCTTTCGGTGGCCTTCGACCTCGCCACCCATCGTGGTTACGATTCGGACCACCCGCGTGTGGTGGGTGATGTGGGCAAGGCCGGTGTGGCTATCGACAGTGTCGCGGACATGAAAATCCTCTTCGACGGCATCCCGCTGGACAAGATGTCGGTCTCGATGACCATGAATGGCGCGGTATTACCGATCATGGCAATGTACATCATCGCCGCTGAAGAGCAGGGCGTGCCGCCGGAGAAACTGGCCGGGACCCTGCAAAACGATATCCTGAAGGAGTTCATGGTTCGCAACACCTATATCTATCCGCCTGCACCATCCATGCGGATCGTATCCGATATTATCGCTTATACCTCCGCCAACATGCCCAGGTACAATTCCATCTCCATTTCCGGCTACCACATGCAGGAAGCCGGAGCTACCTGCACGCAGGAATTGGCTTATACCATCGCCGACGGCATCGAGTATGTACGCGCCGCGATTGCCAGCGGTCTGGATGTAGATGCCTTTGCTCCGCGGCTGTCGTTCTTTTTCGGCATCGGCATGAACTTTTTTATGGAGGTGGCCAAGCTGCGGGCCGCACGCTTGCTCTGGTCCACGCTCATGGCGGAGCAATTCGCCCCGAAAGACACCCGTTCGCTGATGCTGCGTACTCATTGTCAGACCTCTGGTGTCAGCCTCACCGCCAGAGACCCGTACAACAACATCATTCGTACCACCATCGAAGCCATGTCGGCCGTCCTCGGGGGCACCCAGTCGCTGCACACCAACTCCTTCGATGAGGCTCTTGCCCTGCCCACCGAGTTTTCAGCTCATATCGCCCGTAATACGCAACTGGTGCTGCAGGAGGAGACCGGAATCACCAGAGTTGTGGATCCGCTGGCGGGTTCCTACTATGTGGAAAGCCTGACCAATGAACTGGTCACAGGGGCTCGCAAGCTAATCGACGAAGTGGAAGAGATGGGCGGCATGACCAGGGCGGTGGAGTCCGGCATGCCCAAGATGCGTATCGAGGAGGCAGCCGCGTTGCGCCAGGCACGCATCGACCGGGGTGAAGAAATCATTGTCGGGGTCAATAAATATCAACTGGCGGAAGAACCGCCTGTCGATATTCTGAATATCGACAATACGGCCGTGCGCGAGGCCCAGGTACGGCGCATCAGGGAAGTACGTGATAACCGGGTCGAGACGGCCTGCAGCAAGTCCCTGGATGCGCTGACCCGGGCAGCGGAAGAGGGGACCGGTAATCTGCTGGCACTGGCCATAGACGCCGCCCGTGCACGGGCTACGGTCGGCGAGATTTCCGACGCACTGGAGAAGGTCTACAGCCGCCACCGGGCCGTGACTCACTCCATCGCAGGTGTTTACGGGTCTGTATATGAAGGCGATGGGGCTTATGCTTCCATTCAGCAAGAAGTGAAAAAGTTTGCCCGGGTCGAGGGACGCCGGCCGCGTATGCTGGTCTGCAAGCTGGGCCAGGATGGACATGATCGTGGCGCCAAGGTGATCGCCACCGCTTTCGCTGATATCGGCTTCGACGTTGATATAGGACCCCTGTTTCAAACGCCGGAGGAGGCGGTGCGTGAAGCGATAGAAAACGATGTTCATGTGATTGGTGTTTCCTCTCAGGCCGCAGGGCATAAAACGCTGGTTCCACAGCTCATTGAGAGTCTGAAACAGGAAGGGGCGGAAGACATTATCGTCATCTGTGGTGGCGTCATTCCACCACAGGACTACGATGAAATGCTGGGTTTCGGTGTGTCGGCGGTTTACGGGCCGGGTACCAATATCCTGCTTGCCGCCCATGAGGTTCTCGGGATTATCCGGGAGCGCCGGCAAGGCTAGTTCTTTTACATGGCAATGCAGGATTCTGCGGTGCGACAGAGGATTATGTATGCAAGAGATTGTCAAACAACTGGAAGAAAAACGTAAAGCTGCCGCCCTTGGGGGTGGCCAGCGCCGGATCGATGTCCAGCACGGTCACGGCAAGCTTACCGCCCGTGAACGTCTTGACTTACTCCTGGACAAGGGCAGTTTTGAAGAGTGGGATATCTTTGTCGAGCACCGCTGCACCGATTTCGGCATGGCAGACAAGAAAATCCCTGGTGATGGAGTAGTTACTGGTTATGGCACCATCAACGGCCGGGTGGTGTTTGTCTTCAGCCAGGATTTCACTGTCTTTGGCGGTTCGCTCTCCGAAGCGCATGCCGAGAAGATCTGCAAGGTCATGGATCAAGCCATGAAGGTGGGCGCACCCGTCATCGGCCTCAACGACTCGGGTGGCGCCCGCATCCAGGAAGGAGTGGCTTCCCTGGGCGGCTACGCCGAGATATTCCAGCGTAATGTGATGGCCTCCGGCGTGGTGCCGCAGATCTCCGTCATCATGGGGCCGTGCGCCGGAGGCGCCGTATACTCGCCGGCCATAACCGACTTCATCTTCATGGTGAAAGACAGCTCTTACATGTTTGTCACCGGTCCCGATGTGGTCAAGACGGTGACCCACGAAGAGGTGACAGCGGAAGAACTGGGCGGCGCCATGACCCATTCCACCGTCTCCGGTGTCTGCGATCGCGCTTACGAGAACGATGTGGAAACGCTGTTGATGGTGCGGCGGTTCATCAACTATTTGCCGGCCAATAATCGCGAAAAACCCCCGTACCGGCCCACACCCGACCGCGCCGACCGTATGGAAATGTCTCTCGACACCCTGGTTCCGGATAATCCCAACTTGCCTTACGACATTAAGGAGTTGATCTACAAGGTGTCAGATGACAGCGAGTTCTGGGAACTGCAACCCGAGCATGCGCAGAACATCGTCATTGGATTCGCCCGCATGGACGGCCATACGGTGGGCATCGTGGCCAACCAGCCCATGGTGCTTGCGGGATGCCTGGACATAAATTCAGCCATCAAGGGGGGACGTTTCGTACGTTTTTGCGACGCATTCAACATTCCCATACTCACCTTCGTCGATGTGCCGGGCTTCTTGCCGGGAACGGCGCAGGAGTACGGCGGCATCATCAAACACGGCGCCAAGCTGTTATTTGCCTACGCCGAGGCTACCGTTCCCAAGATCACCGTGATCACCCGTAAGGCCTATGGCGGCGCTTATGACGTGATGAGTTCCAAGCATCTTCGTGGAGATGTCAACCTGGCCTGGCCCAGTGCGGAAATCGCAGTTATGGGGCCCAAGGGTGCGGTGGAGATCATCTTCCGTAACGACATCGGGGACGAGGAGAAAATTGCTGAGCGCACCGAGGAGTACCGGCGCAAATTCGCCAATCCGTTTATCGCCGGCAGCCGCGGTTATATCGATGATGTGATTGCACCCCACGCCACCCGCAAGCGCATTTGCCGCTCACTTGCCATGTTGCGGGACAAACGGCTCGACAACCCGTGGCGCAAGCATGACAACATTCCGCTGTAGAGGGCCTGCAAGTGTTTGATAAAATTCTGATTGCAAACCGTGGTGAAATTGCGTGCCGCGTTATCAGGTCCGCACGCAAAATGGGTATTAAAACCGTGGCCGTCTATTCCGATGCCGATCGCAACGCCTTGCATGTGCAAATGGCCGATGAGGCCGTCCACATCGGGCCGTCACCCTCTGCACAAAGTTACCTGTTGAAGGACAGGATCATTCAGGCCTGCCTGGACACCGGTGCCCAGGCGGTACATCCGGGCTACGGATTTCTCTCTGAGAACTCTGAATTTTGCGAGTTGTTGGCGGCAGCGGGTATCGTTTTCATCGGACCGAAGACCCGCGCCATCGAGGCCATGGGTGACAAGATCACGTCCAAGAAGCTGGCCGGTGAGGCCGGGGTAAACACCATCCCGGGTTTTACCAGTGTGTTGCGCGATAGCGAACATGCAGTGAAAATCTCCAATGAGCTCGGTTACCCGGTGATGCTCAAGGCCACCGCCGGCGGCGGCGGCAAGGGCATGCGTATTGCACGCAACGATGAAGAGTGCCGGGACAGCTTCGAGCAGGCGGCCAACGAAGCGCGCACCGCCTTCGGTGACGACCGCATGTTCGTAGAGAAATACATCGAGGAACCACGCCACATCGAGATTCAGATCATTGCCGACAGCCACGGCAACGTGATCCACCTGAATGAGCGTGAATGTTCCTTGCAGCGCCGTCACCAAAAGGTGATCGAAGAAGCGCCATCACCGTTTCTTGATGAAGTCACCCGCAAGGAAATGGGCGAGCAGGCAGTGGCCCTGGCCAGGGCAGTGGATTACCAGTCCGCCGGCACCGTGGAATTCATTGTCGATACCCAGCACAACTTCTATTTCCTGGAGATGAACACCCGCCTGCAGGTAGAGCACCCGGTTACCGAGTTCATCACGGGTGTCGATCTGGTGGAATTGATGATCCGCGTAGCCGGCGGCGAAAAGCTGCCCATCACCCAGGCGGATGTGGGCATCGACGGCTGGGCCATTGAATCCCGTGTCTATGCCGAGGATCCGTTCCGCAACTTCCTGCCCTCGATTGGCCGGCTGGTGTACTACCGCCCGCCCGGGGACGATGACCATGTGCGAGTGGACACCGGGGTCTTTGAAGGCGGCGAGGTTTCGATGTATTACGACCCGATGATCGCCAAGCTCATCACCCACGGCGCCAACCGGGAAGAGGCCATTGCTCACATGCGCCTGGCGCTGGATCGCTTTATCATCCGCGGCGTCTCCAATAACCTCAGCTTCCTGTCAGCGCTGATGGTGCATCCACGTTTCGTGGAAGGGAACATGAACACCAATATGATTGGTGAAGAGTATCCGGACGGTTTCCACCCGGCGGACGTTCCCGTTGATGATCCCACCATCATCATCTCCGTGGCTGCTTCGATGCTTCGTGGCTACCGTGATCGTGCCGCTCAGATCGATGGGCAACTCAGTGGGCATGAACACCACGTGTTCGATGACTGGGTGGTGGTAATGAACAATGAGCACCATCCGGTTTCCGTTGTTCCCGCAGAAGGCGGTCACGATGTGGTGTACAACGGCAATACCTATGCCGTGCGTAGTAATTGGGAGTTTGGACAGCACCTCTTCAGTGGCACCATCAATGGCGAGCAGATCTACGTCCAGGTGGAGCGTAGAAACCAGACCTACCGCCTGTTCCATTGCGGTTCCCAGGCCGATGTCAGCGTGGACACGCCACGGGCGGCTGAACTCCTGCGCTACATGCCAGTGAAAGCCCCGCCGGATATGTCCAGATACCTGCTTTCGCCCATGCCGGGTCTGTTGGTGTCGCTGGCAGTCAAGGAAGGCGATATTTTCAATGCAGGTGAAAAGTTGGCGGTGATCGAGGCCATGAAAATGGAGAACACCCTGCGTGCGGAGCGCGATGGTGTGGTGACGAAAATCAACTACGAGCCCGGCGCCAGACTTGCCGTGGATGACAAGATCATGGAGTTTGAGTAGAGACGGTGTCGTCGCAGAGTAGCGAGTCAGAATTGGCGCAAGCAACCGCGGAACTGGCTGACGGTGTGCTTGATGGTAATCGGCGTGCGCTTGCGCGGGCCATCACCCTGATCGAGTCCACACGGCCTGATCACCGCGCCGCCGCCAGTACCCTGCTCCAGCGACTAACGCCGTACGCGGGCAAATCAATCCGGCTGGGGATCTCGGGCGTGCCAGGGGTCGGTAAATCGACCTTTATCGAGGCCCTGGGCAACCACGTAATCGATGCAGGTCACCGGGTGGCTGTGCTCACCGTGGACCCTTCGTCAGCGATCAGCGGTGGCTCCATTCTGGGCGACAAGACCCGTATGGAGCTGCTGTCGCGTCGCAGCGAGGCCTACATCCGGCCTTCGCCTTCCGGTAACACCCTGGGGGGCGTCAACCAGCATAGCCGCGAGGCCCTGATTCTCTGTGAGGCGGCCGGTTTCGACGTAATTATCGTGGAGACGGTCGGTGTCGGGCAATCCGAGACCAAAGTGGCGGACATGACCGATATGTTCGTGTTGCTGCTTTTGCCCGGCGGTGGTGATGAACTCCAGGGCATAAAACGCGGCATCATGGAGCTGGCCGACCTGATCCTCATCAACAAAGCCGATGGCGACCTGCAGGTGCTTGCCGGGCGAACCGCGGCGGAATATCGCAATGCGCTGCGCTTGCTCCACCCCCGTTCGGCGGATTGGAAGGTAGAGGTCCGGACCTGTTCCGCCCGGGACGATGTGGGTATCACTGAGGTCTGGGAGGCAGCATTGCACCACCGTGAAGTCCTCGAGGCCAGTGGCCAGTTCACAGAACGCCGCGCGGCACAAGCTCGGGCCTGGATGTGGTCGGAAGTGAAAGACAGTCTCATTATGGCGCTGCAAAGCGATCCAGAGGTAAGCAAGCAAATTCCAGCCCTGGAGGCAGCTGCCAGCGAGGGGCGCATCCCGCCGACCATCGCTGCAAGGCAGTTGCTGGAGATCTTTCTCAAACGTCATAAACAGTGGGATTAATGAATCAACCCCGGAGGCGCATATGAACGACCGGCCTTTTAAAGTGCTCGGTATTCAGCAGATCGCAGTGAGCAGTCTGGACAAAAACCGCTTGCGCGCACTATGGGTGGATACCCTCGGTCTCAGGCTGAGTGGGAGCTACCGGAGTGTGTCGGAAAATGTCGACGAAGATATCGCGGTGGCCGGTTCCGGACCGCTTAAGGTGGAAGTCGACCTGATGCAGCCACTCGATCCCGACAAGAAACCCAGGGTGCAGAATCCACCACTCAATCACGTGGGCTTGTGGATCGACGATCTGCCGGCCGCGGTGGCGTGGCTACAGGCTCGTGGTGTGCGTTTTGCACCAGGCGGTATCCGCAAGGGAGCATCCGGCTTCGACATCTGTTTTATTCATCCAAAAGCTAACGAAGAGTCTCCCATCGGAGGGGAAGGTGTGTTGATCGAACTGGTCCAGGCGCCGGCGGAAGTACGTGAGGCCTTTGAACGCCTGGCGTAGGTCACAGCATACTTCTGCTTTCTTGCTTTCACGGGCGCTGCTGGCTATTCTGTGCTCCCGCCAATTCTCCAGGTGACAAAACCGTGCTTGCCAGCGAAAAAAACATCTTGTTTGTCTTCCCCGGCCAGGGGTCGCAGTACCCCGGTATGGGTAGCGACCTCTACCAGGAATATCCTGCCGCCAGAAGAGTCTATGAGCAGGCCAGCAACGTCCTTGCTTACGATGTTGCGGAGCTTTCATTCAATGACCCGGAAGATCAGATTAATCAGACCCGGTTTACACAACCTGCCTTGTTGACCCACTCCATCGCTTGCCTGGAGGCCTTCAGGGAATTGACCGATGACCGGCTGACGCCGGCTATGGCCGCAGGACACAGCGTTGGTGAGTACGCAGCACTGGTTGCGGCAAAGGCCCTCAGTTTCGAAAGCGCTTTGAAACTGGTGCAGAAGCGGGGGGAATTGATGGGCGACTATGGCGAGGGCGAGATGGCTGCTTTCCGCCTGGATGTGGATACGATTCGACCGATTGCCGAGCGTTACCACTGCGCGGTCGCCGGTTGTAATCTACCTCAACAGACAGTCATTGGCGGCCGGAATGAAGACCTGGCATTGGTGGAGCAGGCGGCCCTGGAACAATCTGTCCGGAATCGTTCAGTGCGCTTGAAGACCGAAGGAGCCTTCCATACTTATTATATGGTCACGGCTGCACAGCATTTTCGGCCTGTCCTGGAAGCAGCCGAATTTGATCCATCTGAAGTGCGGGTATTGTCCAATTTCACAGGCGGTTACCACCAGGCTGATCCCGCAGACATCAGGGCAGGCCTGTTCTTTCAGCTATTCCATCCGGTGCTGTGGTATTCGAATCTTCAAACGGCATTCGGTGACGGCATCGATATGATCTTTGAATTCGGTGGAGGGATTGGTCCCGCCACTGAGCCGGACGGAAAGCGGCCAAACCTGGATGGCATGATTAAAAAGGCCCTGCGCGCCACCAGTCATGAAGCGCAATATCTGGCAGCGATTAATTGCCAATCCCTCAGTGAAACGGTGACGTTCGTGAAGGGTTCTGATTGAGCGAGTCTTGAGACCAGGCGTAAGAAAAACCCCGCTGAATCAGCGGGGTTTTTCATT
>JAIVWI010000002.1:0-51038 GCA_048636595.1 Oceanospirillum sp.
GTCACGCCCACTGGCATGCCGAGCAGAGTAGCGAAGGATGCACCTCCGGATACCCCGAGGATATAGGGATCCGCAAGCGGGTTGCGTAACAAGACCTGCATCAGGCAGCCGGAAAGGGATAACAGTGCACCAACAGTCCAGGCAGCCGCAGCCCGGGGAATCCTTAAACGCCATACCAGTTCCCCGAATTCGGAATCGGGATGCAGCAGGGCGCTTGTCCATTGTTCCCAGCTGAGCGACACGGATCCGGCTGCTGCCGCCATGATGATACTGGCCGCGGACAGTATGACCAGTAAAAAAAACACCAGGCGCCGATGTGCTGTTGGCATCATAGGAGATAAACGATTAACATTCAGAGATCAGAGGAGTGGAAGTATCACACGTGCCAATCAAGGCAGGCAAGTAGCAGGAATGATTGATCCAGACGGTTACAGACCCAACGTCGCTATCGTCCTGATGAACAGGGACCGCAGAGTCTTCTGGGCACAGCGATGCCGTAGTGACGGATGGCAGTTCCCACAGGGTGGGATGCGTAGCGATGAGACTCCCGTCGAGGCTATGTATCGGGAGTTGAAAGAGGAAACCGGTCTGTCGCCTGACCAGGTGAAACTTATAGGTTCCACACCCGGCTGGTTGCGTTATCGCCTGCCCCGTCGATATCAAAGGCATTATTCCAAGCCCCTGTGCATCGGCCAGAAACAGGTTTGGTTCCTGCTTCACTTCACGGGTAAGGACTCGGCTTTTGACCTTGGTTTGACCGACGAGCCGGAATTTACCAGTTTCAAATGGGTTGATTTCTGGTATCCGGTGGACAATGTCATTACCTTCAAGCGCCAGGTGTACCACCGGGCTTTGTCCCTGTTGGAACCCATGGTTCAAATTTAAAAAACGAATTTTGCTCCCAGCATGAAGGTCCGCGGTTTGTTGGGCCGGGCTCCATAAGGTTCACGGCCCGCAATATAAATTTCGTCAGCGAGGTTTTCCACCAGGCTGTAAATTTCCCAGTTTTTATTGATTTCGTAGTGTGCCGAGAGATCGAAAATTACGGCCGATTCCGTTTTTTCGAAATCGTCACAACTGGCCCTGGTGCACACAGAGTCGACGTAGTTGCCACTGACCCAGAAAGACCATGGTCCACCCTGGAGTCCCAGGGAGGCCCAGAGCTGATTGTCCGGGACGTATGGCACGGGGTCTCCCTTCTTCACTTCGCCAAAAAACTCAGAATTGAAGCTGGACCGGAACTCTGCGTTCATCCAGGTGTAGACGAGCTGAACGGGTATCTGCCAGTACTCTCCGGCCTCAAACCAGGTTTGGAATGAGAGTTCAAGGCCGGGTATATGGACGCCCTCGCCATTGAAAGCGTCACCGGGATCACAAGTGCCGCCGGATGAGTTTGTGCAGACGCCCACCAGGTTTTCATAGTCATTGAAAAAGAACATTGCCTCGAAACCCAGGCGGCTATGGTCGTACCGCACACCGAGTTCGTAATTGGTGCTTTCTTCCGGATCGACACCGGGTGCGTTGCTTGGTGTGGCAAATCCGCGGTGAATGCCGGCAACCAGGCGGGTGGAGCTATTGAATTCGAACAGGGCGCCAAGACCGGGCAACCAGATATCAAACTTGTTTGTGCGTGAATCCTTGAAATTGCCGGGATCACGGCTGGCTGGATTATCGCTTTTCGTGTCATAGCGAACGCGCTTGAGATCAATGTTCTCGTAACGTAAGCCGGGGGTCAGCGTCCAGCGGTTCCACTCGATGCGATCATAGACGTAGGCAGCCCAGGCCCTGGCATCCTGGATGCGATTGCCGGCATTTCCTTGCAGGCCATACTCATTGAGGACCAGGTGACCATCCCGTTGCTGGTATGTGTCATTTCTTTGAAGGCGGTCCTCCTCGTCTTCGTGATAGCGGAGGCCGGCTTGCAGGCTGTGGATAGTTAATCCGGCCTGGATCGTCTGATCGAACACCATCTGGATACCGCGGGAGTAATACTCGCGGGCATTGTTCCGCAACTGGATAGAGCCTTCGGCGGTATCTGCGCCGTCCAGTATGGATTGGAGTTCATTCGCGGTCAGGTCACCCAGTGATTCGCCCCTGTTGACTGCGGCGATAATCGTTGACCAGCTTGTACGGCTGAATGATTGCGGATCATCGCTGCCGTCGAAATCCATCCCTTCGGTTTTGTACCAGGCCCGCTCGGTATCGTTGTTGTAGCCGGTGACCGTCAGGCTCGTTCCATTCTGTGTTTCCAGGCGCCAGGTCAACACGATCTGGTCATGTTCATTGTCTATTTCGTCATACACCGAGGCACCGTAACGGCGCAGACCGTCGATGGCGAAATCCCGGTCAGACAGCCCCAGGTAACTTTGCTGTGAGTCCTCCCTGGAATACTGCAGCTTGATATCGAACTGCTGGTAAATCCTGGATGCCGGGTCGGAGCTGAAACTGAATTTTGCCAGGTAATCCTCCTTGTCCAGTCCGGTTTTGGCCTTACTGCGATCAATCACCTGGTAGCCATCCGATTGCCATTGGTGTGTTTCAATCATGAACCGGCTACGGTCTGTTCCTCCCCCGTACCAGCCATGCACACGCCAGGTGGAATCAGAGCCAAACTCTCCCTGTATGAACCCACGGCTGGTTTCGGGGATCGGCGTTGATCTCAGGTTGATTGCGCCACCCACTGTGTATGGTCCCTGGGTGATGGATGCCGGCCCCTTGAGAACTTCAACTGAATTAATCCGGCCAAAAGTAGGAAAATAGTACGCCGAAGGGGCCGCATAGGGTGCAGGTGCAATCAGGACATTGTCTTCCATCAGTGTAATCCGGCTGCTGCGCTCTGTTGCTGTGCCCCTGATGCTGATGTTTGGGCGAAGCGCCCAGCCATCCTCCAGTTGCAGGGAAACGCCTGGCACTCGACGCAATGCCCGGGCTATATCTGTCGTTTCGAATTCTTCAAGGTCTTTGCTTGTTAATACGCTGGCGCCACCGGCGACATCGCGAGCTGTCTGGGCAGTGCCTAAAATGCTCATTGCCTGAAGTTGTGCGCACTCCAGCCCGTTGTCAAAACCGGTTTCTTGTGAAGGGTCCAGGCAAGCTGCAAAGCCGTTTGTTGTTAATGCGAGCAACACAAACGCTGCCCCTGTCTTCAGAGTGTTCAAAGGCGAGTCTCCTTCTAAATGGCCTTTGCAGTGGAAAATCATTTCAAATGAGAATGATTCTTATTAGAGATGCGGATATTAGCGGGAAAAAATGTAATTGACAATCATTCTCATTTGCATTTATGATCTGGGTCAATTACTACGCAAGTTGATTTGGGTACCCTTTGTTCATGTATATTTGCATTTGTCACGCCGTCACCGATTCCGCAATCCACACAGTCGTTAACGATGGTGCATCCAGTTTCAGGGATCTGAGCGCCGCGACTGGCTGTGGCACGCAATGCGGTTGCTGCGTTGCGCAGGTGCGGGAAGTGATGAATGAAGCGCTGGCCGAACAGGGTTCGGCAGCATCCCGGGAACAATTACGGGTCGTTTCCTCGGGCTGAACTGCCAACGCTACATGCCAATGATTCTCATTCCTGCAGTGGAATGATTCCTTTTGTAGAATGATCTCTCAGGGCCACAGAGTCCTTTACGTCAATGGAGAGTTATTAATGAAAGGTGATCTTAAAGTCATAGAATTTCTGAACCGGGCGCTTCGAAATGAACTGGTCGCAATCAATCAGTATTTCCTGCATTCCCGCATGTACAAAGACTGGGGCCTGGATGGCCTTGGCGACTACGAATTCCAGGAATCTGTCGACGAGATGAAACACGCCGATGGATTAGTCGAGCGAATCCTGTTTCTCGAAGGCCTGCCGAATATGCAGGACATCGGCAAGTTGAGGATTGGCGAGCATACGAAGGAAATGCTTGAATGTGATCTTGCTTTGGAGATGGAAGCCATCCCGGACCTGCGCGAAGCGATCGAATACTGTGAATCTTGCAAGGATTACGTCAGCAGGGACCTGTTTGACAGCATCCTGGGATCAGAAGAAGAGCATGTCGACTGGCTGGAAACCCAGCTTGATTTGATTTCAAGAGTTGGAATCGAAAATTATCAACAATCCCAGATGAAATAAAGCTATTCCAAACGCAAAAAATAAGCCCCGTGTTGCGGGGCTTTTTAGTGTCATTCTGATCAGGCTTTACTAAAGCCAGCTTTGCGGCAAACAGGTATAATCCTTTTCTTCCGCAAACTTGAGAAATCATTCCGTAGTCCGCATCTTTTCAAAATCATGTTTTCCCATACCAGCCAACCCTGTACCTTCGAACGCGATTGTGAAGTCGTAATGATTCCTTCGGGGGACGAAGTCACCATACCTGCGGGGACAGTCGCCTATATTACCCAGGCTCTGGGTGGCAGCTTCACGGTGTTTGTTGACGGCAACCTGTTTCGTATTGCGGGTGTGGATGCCGACGCCATTGGCAAGGAGCCGGTTATGCCTCCCAGCTTGCCTGAGAATGCGACGGAGGAAGACCTTGAAAAATTATTGTGGGAACAAATGAAAACAGTTTACGACCCGGAAATTCCAGTCAATATCGTGGACCTGGGGCTGGTCTACAGCTGCGAGATAGGGCGTGATGAGCGCGGAGAGCGCACCGTATCAGTGCAGATGACCTTGACTGCACCCGGATGCGGAATGGGCGATATTATCGTTGACGACGTGCGCTCGAAGCTGGCTATAGTGCCGACAATCAGCAAAGTTGAAGTGGAGCTGACATTCGATCCGCTGTGGAACTACAGCATGATGTCCGAGGTAGCCAAGCTGGAAACGGGAATGTTCTGAGCTGGAGACATGGGCACCCTTAAAGGCAGACTGAAACGCGAGTATGCGACCCTGGCTTGCATGATGGAAATATATTGTTCACACCATCATGTTCCGTATGACGGCAAGCTTTGTGAACGCTGTGATTACCTTCTTCGTTACGCTGAGAAACGCCTGGAGAAATGCCCCTACGGCGCCGCCAAACCAGCCTGCTCCAAGTGTCCCATTCATTGCTACAAACCATTGCAGCGACAGCAGGTGCAGGCTGCAATGCGTTTTGCCGGGCCGCGCATGCCTTTACGTCATCCCCTGCGCGCAATGATTCACGTCCTGGACAAGTTTCGCCGGGTTGAACATCCAATGGAGTTGCGGCGGCGGGCCAGGAAACGAAAGGACATGTAAGAGCCCGCTTGCGGGCGATTCTTCCAGAACTTTTCGCCCGCAAGCGGGCTCTTACATGGGCATCCAGGCCAGTGAAATGTAGTACGACCTGCCGGGGCTGTTGAAACCAAATGCGGGCTCGTAGTCCTCATCCAGCAGGTTGTCGCCCCTGAATTCGAGCCGCCAGGCGGGTGTGAATAACCAGCCGGCCCTCAGGTTCAGCAAGCTGTAACTATCCAGCTTGATTCCGCCGAAATCATTGCGCTCGCCAGACACGAACCACTCCAGTCCCAGCCAGGATCCATTGACGAATTTATAGTCCAGCGTAATGGATCCTTTTTCGTCGGGCCTTCGAAGCAGTGACTCGCCGGTCGAGCGGTCTTCCGTGTTCTGGAACGTGGCATTGACATTCAACAACCAGCCATCCCAGGCAACCGAGTAGTCAAGCTCCAGGCCTTCCAGCCGGGCTTCAGCAATATTAATGGCCTGGAAATCTTTGCCGGTGAAGGCAATTAGATCATCAACGCGGGTACGGTACACAGCGGCTGAAAAGGCGCCGGCCGTTTCATGCCGCCAGCGCAAGGCGAGTTCGCCGGAGTTGGAAGACTCCGGATCCAGGTCCGGATTTCCAGCAAAAAGACCGCCGAAGCCGGGTGAAAACTGCTCACTCAGGTTGGGTCCCCTGAATGCCGATCCATAGCTCCCGCTTAGTTGCCAGGAATCGCCGAAATCGTACCCGGCCGCAATCTGGCCCGTGAACTCTGTGCCAAACCGGCTATTGTCATCAAAGCGGCCACTGATTTGCAGGTGGAGGGAGGAAAAGTACTGGTCATAGCTGGCAAACAGCCCCGTGTTGTTCCTGCTCTCGTCCCAGGAATATTGGGATTTTCCTTTCTCATGGTAATAATCCAGTCCGAAACTGAGGTCCCCGAGTTCACCCGTAGCCAGTTGGTTTTGCCAGCTGAAATTGAAGCGATTGGATTGGAAATCCGTTGTGAAGAATCCAAAGTCAGAATCAAGCTCATCGTCGACATAGCCACCCAGTACCTGGTACTGCCAATTTGGTGAGAAACTACCTCGGAATTCCAGGGAGGTCACGAGCTGATTAGCATCTGAAACACCCTGATCAAACTCACTTTCGTTATCCAGTGCCAGCAGGTTAAAGTGCCAGCTACCGTAGTCAGTATCAGCTGACCCCTTTATGCCCAGGTTGACGCCCTTAAATCCGTCATCATCCGGGTCATAGCTGAAACCATCAGGATTCTGAGCTGAAAAACCGTCTACGTTACGGTATCCGGCATTGACGCTGAGCCGGGTCCGCTCGCTTTGGTAGCCAAGGCCACCATCAAATTCGAATGTGCCATAACTACCGCCGGTAAGCCTCGCATAGGGATCGGGGCTGCTGCGTGTGAACACCTGGATCACGCCGCCAATGGAGTCAGAACCATAAATGCTGCCGCGCGGTCCACGAACAATCTCAATACGTTCAACCTGGTTTACCGGTAATTGTTCCCAGGAATAAGCGCCGGTATTGGATGAACTGACACGCACACCGTCAATCAGCACCAGCACGTGGTTGGAATTGCTGCCGCGCAGGAACACGCTGGTCTGCGCACCCGGTCCCCCGGAACGAACAATATCTACCCCCGGTTGCAGGCGCAGCAATTCAAACAGGTCTTGAGCCACGGAAAGTTCGATGTCTTCGCGTGTGATCACGCTGACCGATGCAAGAGCGTCGCCGAGTGGCTCAGGCATGCGGGATGGCGTTACCACCAGGTCCGGCTTGAGTTCATATGTTTCCTCGTCATCAGCCTGAACTGAAAACGAGATGCCGGCTGCCGCCAGCAGCATAAAAGATAAGAATTTCCAGGGTTTCATTTTGACTCCGTAGCGCACACCCGCGTTTACAATGCGCTGCGGAGAAAGGGGCCGGGAGGAATCCACAGACCCAGGTTGCCCTCCGCAACACGGTTACTGCGAACTCTGGGCCGGTCTCCGGACTTACGAATGGCTTTGAACAAATCAATTGTTCCGTAGCCTTTGCGGCGCCTTCCCACACATCGTGCAGTGGCATCAGGCCGCAAACAATCCACTATGAAGTGGGATTGGCTCGCTTACCGTTGCGGGGGCAGTGCCGGACTTTCACCGGCTTCCCGTTTCACCCGGCAGGCGTTCAAGCCTGTTTTTCCGGGCACCCAAAGCAATGGCCCCGCCAGATCCGTCGGGATCGGAGCGGGGCCGAAAGTATAACAGCAAAAAACGGGTGATTCAGCGCTCAGTTTGGCACAAGCCCGTTCGGAGCAAGGACTCTCCTTCCAGGACCCTTTGAAACACGGATGTTTCAAGAGGAGGCCCCAGGGAGGGTTTATGCCGTGTCCTGGAAGGTGAGTCCTTGCTCCGGACTGGCGCCCAGCACGAAGCAGAAGAATATGTAAATTACGCTTTCGTCAGGCGGCGTGTTTCGTATCCAACTGCCGGTCGTGTTTTGGCGCCGGTTTTCTTCTGCCGGCCTGGATCTCTTCCAGGTCAAACTCATCAACTGCAATGATTTCCATCACCAGTTTTCTGACCTGGACCAGGATATCCGCCTCTTCCGCGGTGACGACTGAACAGGAAATTGCATCCTGGAGCTGTTCTTCCCAGGTAATGCCGCTGATTTCATCGTTCTTGAGCGCCTTCAACAATTTACGTTCCAGCGGTTCCGCGTGGATGACCTGCGGTAATGCTTCCTCCATCAAGCCAACCGGGTGACCGGTTTTCGCTGATTTGTAGATGCCGTCAGTCAGCCGGTCGCGCGTGTCCGAAGGGGTCAGCAGCAACTGGGCGACCTTGTGGGTCAGACGGTCACCTGGTGCACGCTCCCGACGCCCGAAGGGGAATACAACAAAACTCAAGATGCCGCGCATGAATCGATTTGGAAAGTTGTCCACTACCCGTTGCAGGGCGATCTGAATCCGGTAAATCTCATTGTGAAACGCCCATGCCAGGATCGCCTGGTCAGCCGCAGGCCTGCCCTGAGACTCGTACCGCTTCAACATGGCGGAGCAGATATACAAGTGGCTCAAAACATCGCCCAGCCTCGCGGAAATATGTTCCTTCTGTTTCAACTTGCCGCCCAGGGTCAGCATGGAGATGTCGGACACAAATGCAAGGGCCGCGGAGTAGCGGGAGAGCTTCTGGTAGTACTTCGCGGTTTTACGGTCATGCGGAACGGCAGCAAATTTTCCAAAACTCAAACCAAGCACAAGGCTTCTGACGGCGTTCCTGATGGTGAAACCGATATGTGAAAAGAGCAGTTGGTCGAAGCGGTTGGTCCGCTCCGCAACATCCTCAATTCTTGCCGCCTCCATTTCTTTGATCACATAAGGATGGCAGCGGATGGCGCCCTGGCCGAAGATCATCAGGTTCCGCGTCAGGATGTTGGCGCCTTCCACCGTGATCCCGACCGGTATGAACTGCCAGCCACGTCCCAGGTAATTCCGGGGACCGAGAATGATGCCTTTTCCACCATGCACGTCCATTGCATCAATAATGACTCTCCTGGCCATCTCGGTAGCATGGTATTTGCCTATTGCTGACGGGACCGCTGGCTTCTCGCCCAGGTCTACTGCGGTGGCGGTCATGCGAGAGAGTGCCGAAGTGGCGTAAGCATTAGCGCCAATCCTGGCCAGTGCTGCTTCGATGCCCTCGAAACGCCCGATGGGAAGGTTGAACTGCTTACGAATTCTTGCATAGGCGCCTGTCGCCAGGGCACCCATCTTGACCCCTCCGGTGGAGCAGGCCGGCAATGAGATAGCCCGCCCTACAGACAGGCACTCGATCAGCATTTTCCAGCCCTGTCCGGCCATTTCTATCCCGCCGATCAAGGCATCCAGCGGGACAAACACATCCTTGCCGCGCACTGGCCCGTTCTGGAAAGGCACGTTCAGCGGCAGGTGGCGCTTGCCAATTTCCAGACCCTTGGTAGCTCTTGGAATCAGCGCAAGGCTGATGCCCATGTCCTCCTTGTCACCCAATAAACCGTCGGGATCGTACAGGCGGAAAGCGACACCTACCAGGGTGGCGGTTGGTGCAAGCGTAATATAACGCTTATCGAAATTAAGCCGCATACCCAAAACTTCCTTGCCCTTGTATTTGCCCTTGCAGACAATTCCGTAATCCGGAATTGAAGTTGCATCGGATCCGGCGGTCGGTCCGGTCAGGCAGAAACAGGGAATCTCATCGCCGCGGGCCAGTCTTGGCAGGTATTTATTCTTTTGCTCTTCCGTTCCGTAATGCAACAGCAGTTCGCCTGGCCCCAGGGAATTGGGAACGGCGACATGTGATCCGGCGACGGAACAGATGGATGAAATTTTCTGCAAAACAGCACGGTGGGCCATGGCTGAAAAACCCAGGCCTCCGTATTCCTTGGGGATGATCAGCCCCAGGAAACGATTACGTTTCAGGAAGTCCCAGGTTTCGGGGTTCAGGTCTGCATCAATGTGGGTAATTTCCCACTGGTTCAGCATGTCGCACAGCTCTTCTACCGGGCCGTCGATAAAAGCTTTTTCTTCGACGGTCAGTTCGAGATAGGGCTGCTTTTTGAGTAGTTGCCAATTGGGCTTGCCGGCAAATAACTCACCTTCCCAGCCTACGGTTCCGGCATCAAGTGCAACCTGTTCTGTTTCAGACATGCTGGGCAACATTCGACGGAATTGTTTAAGGAAAGGCGCGCTGATCAATTGCTGGCGCCAGGGCCGGAAATTCAGTGGAACGGCAATGACAGCGAAAACGGCGGCTATCAACACCAGGCTCAGCACGGGAATTGAACCCGTAACAGCGAATATAAAAATACCCGCCGCCATTGCAACTGTCCACAACAACAGGCTCGTGCCATAAAAAGCACAGACAAGTGAGATACCCAAGAGCGTCAGTAGCATTAACCAGGTCATTTCATTCCTCCCGAACTGTTTTCCGCTGAGTGGTTAGGCTTTGCGTGAAAACACGCCACAAAACAACCATTCAGGTTTGTTTGTATGTCCATAAGACCGGACATCTTACTATTACCATACGCCGGAGTATGGTGAGCATTTTGATTCAAGTCAATACTTGCGGCAATGGTATAGTTGTATTTTTTACCAACCCTGAATTATGCTTGCATTCCATTGAAATTCTTAAGTAATCAAATCAGGTCCAGCGAAACTCGTGCAACATGCGGGTTCAGGGAACAAAGTCGTAATGAAACCAGCGCAAAAAGTTGAAAGGACAACGCTGTCAGCGGCCGATTGGGAACGCGCGGCGCTGGATTTGATTGCAGAGCAGGGTGTCCAGGCGATGGCGATTGAGCCCCTGGCGCGACGCATGGGGATCACCAAGGGCAGCTTCTACTGGCATTTTTCGAGCCGCGAGTCCCTGCTGGAGCAGGCCCTGCTCAGGTGGGAAAAGCACGATCTCCGGAACCTCAATGCATCGCTGGGCGAGATCGACCATCCCCGCGACCGGCTGATTTCCTTTTTTCGCCGGGTGGGTAAAGAGAAGCTCACCCATGAAGTGTTCAGTGAGTTGTGTGCTTCGGCGGGTCATCCTCACGTCGAGCCCGTGTTGGAGCGTGTCGCGGACAGGAGAATGGAGCACCTGTCGCTCGCGTTTGAGGAAATGGGCATGAAGCCTGACCTTGCCCGGCACCAGGCGCGGCTGATTTACTCGGTTTATCTTGGGTTTTTGCAACTGCAGAGACAGCAGCAAACGCCCAGCCTGAGCAGTGAAGAATTTGAAGCCTACATCGAACACGTAATCAACACTCTGATCCCTTCCTGAGGGTCTGTGATCAGATAGAGTAAGTCATGGCTCAGACCCGCGAACTCATCAAGACCCTGAAGACGGCCCTGAAGGCACAGGGGAAGACCTATGCCGATGTCGCTGTTGAACTCGGACTGACCGAGGCCAGCGTGAAGCGTCTTTTCTCGCAACAGAGCTTCTCTCTCGATCGCCTGGACCAGGTCTGTAACCTGCTCGACATGGAAATTGCTGACCTGGTGCAGCTTATGAACGAGCAACAGCAGCATTTGCAGCAGCTTACCGTCGAGCAGGAAAGGGAAATTACCGATGACGTCATCTTGACGCTGGTCACAGTATGCGTCCTCAACAGGTGGACCATGGATGACATCCTGTCGTATTACCACATTAGCGAGACCGAGTGTGTGCAGCATCTCGCCAGGCTTGACCGCCTGAAGGTTATTGAGTTGCTGCCAAAGAATCGAATCAGGTTATTGGTGGCGCCCAATTTCAGCTGGCGCGAAAATGGACCGATCCAGTTATTCTTCCAGAAGAAAATCAGCCAGGAGTTTTTTAATACGCGCTTCAGCCGTGATGACGAATGCCTGGTCGTACTCAACGGCATGCTATCGTCCCAAAGTAATGCCGAGTTTCAGCGCAAGCTGAAACGCCTGGCCAGGGAATTCGATCTTTTGAATAATGACGATGCCGCGCTTGGCCTGGAACAGCGCCGCGGCGTTACCCTGGTTCTGGCGATGCGAGGCTGGCAGTACGGTCTGTTCCGGCCATTCGTCAAAGCAATATCTGACAGCTCAAGAACAAAAAGTAGTAAATATTAATACTTATCTACCTATTTAATGCAACTATTCCTATATTAGTTGCGTTATTTGTAATCTCTCCCCACTATTGGTTCAGCAAGCTCGGTATCCCTGACCGGGTGCCTTTTCTCAACCAATAGTATGGAGAACAGATCATGAAAACCCTCAATCTTATCGTCCTGAGTTTGGCGGCACTGTGTATTACTACCTTGTGGAGCACGGCGAATCATGCTGCCGGGCTGATGATCCCGACGGGGTCGAACCTGCCGCAACTTGACATCAGGGAGCACCATGTCAACGTCGTGATCGAAGACGGCTATGCGATCACCAGCGTCGAGCAGGTGTTCGCCAATCCCCATGGCGCCGACCTGGAGGCGATCTATTCCTTTCCGGTTCCGGAAAAGGCCGCAGTCGGTGAATTCACGTACTGGATCGACGGGCAGCCTGTGACGGGTGAAGTGCTCGAAAAAGAGCAGGCCCGTGAGATTTACGAGGAGGAAAAGCAGGCCGGCCGGGAGAGCGCCCTGACTGAGCAGGATGGCTACCGGACTTTTGATATTTCCGTCTACCCAGTCCGCGCCGGGCAGGATGTGCGCATCAGGCTGACTTATATCCAGCCTGCACACGTGGATTCGTCCATCGGCCGTTATGTCTATCCGCTGGAAGAAGGCGGGGTGGACGAGCAGAAGCTGGCTTTCTGGACCTACAACGAAGCAATCGAAGAATGTTTTAGCTTTAAGCTGACCTTCCGCTCCTCCTGGCCGATAGACGATTTCAGGCTGCCTCAGCATCCGCAGGCGAATATCCGGCAGTTGTCGGACGGGGAATGGGAAGTATCGATGGTCAACCAAGCCACTGTTGCCGAGGAAGGCATATCTACTGGGCCTTCACCGGCTGTCGTGTACCGGCTTGACGAAGACATCGTTGTCTACTGGCGCCAGATGCAAGGGCTGCCCGGTTCGGTTGAAATGGTCGCCTATAAGGATTCTGCCGGTGACCGCGGTACTTTCATGATGACGATCACACCGGGCGACGACCTTGCGCCGATCACCGAAGGGAGGGACTGGGTATTCGTGCTCGATTTATCCGGCTCGATGAACGGCAAGTTTCAAAGTCTGGTTGAGGGGGTCGACAAAGGCCTTGCCAGCTTAAATCCCAACGACCGGTTCCGGATCATCCTGTTCAATAACCAGGCCCGGGAGATCACCCCTGGATTTGAATACGCGATACCTGAAAATGTACAAAAGTACATGCGGATGCTTGAAGGCAATCATCCGGACCATGGCACGAACCTGTATGCCGGTCTCAAACTCGGCATGCAGTCGCTGGACGCTGATCGCAGCAATGCCCTGATCCTGGTGACCGATGGTGTCGCCAACGTGGGCCACACCGAAAGGAAGGATTTCCTGGAGCTGCTCGAGGACAAGGATGTCAGGCTGTTCACCTTTGTAATGGGCAACAGCGCAAACCGGCCCCTTCTGGAGAGCATGGCCAGGGTTTCCAACGGGTTTGCGATGAACGTTTCCAACAGCGACGACATAGTCGGCAAGTTGCTTGAGGCCACGTCCAGGCTGACACACGAGGCATTACACGATGTCGATGTCCGGTTTTCGGGCGTAAAGGTCAGCGATCTGACCCCGGAACGCATCGGCAGCCTGTACCGCGGCCAGCAGTTGATCGTGTTCGGCCATTACTGGGGTGATGGTGAGGCAAGCGTCACCGTAGACGGCAAAGTATCGGGTGAGTACAAGAATTATTCAACGACCTTTGAATTCCCGGAAATCGCGACTCTGCACCCGGAAATCGAACGACTCTGGGCTTTTGCGAAGATCGAGGACCTGCAAAACCGGATTGATTATTTCGGTGAGGATGCCGATATCGAGCAGGCAATCGTCGATGTCGCGGTGGAGAATGGCCTGGTCACCGACTATACCTCGATGATTGTTCTGCGCGAAGAGCGGTTCGAGGAACTCGGTATCAACCGTTTCAACAAAAAGCGTGTCAAGAAAGAACAGCTGGCAAGACAAGAGCGAGCGGTACAGGGCCTGCGGGACAATCGTGTGGACAGAAATCAGCCGATGTATTCAAGTGATCGGGCGGGCCACGGCAATGGCGGTGGTGCATTTGGTCCCTGGATGCTGTTGCTGCTGTTTCCCTTGCTGATGCACCACCTCAGAACACGGAAGCTCCCTCAATAACGATGCGGGTTACGGCAGCCTTCGGGCTGCCCTTCCTGCGGGGAAAATGCCATGACAACACGACGAATTCCAATTCTTAGCTTCAGCCTGGTGATGACACTTATCGGTCTGCACTGGCTGGTGCCGGACAAGACACTTCTCTATTTTAGTGCCGCGGACATCGCCCGGGGCGAAACCTGGCGCATCTTTACCGGGCACTTTATGCACGCGGGCTCTGAGCACCTGTTGTGGAATTGCCTGGGCCTTGCAGTACTGGGTATGCTGATTGAGCACCACTCGCGGATCATGTTGTGGGCCGCGCTCGGCGCTGGCATTGTTTCCGTCAGCGCCTTGCTGCTGACTCCATTTTCGCAACTGGAATACTACTGTGGCCTGTCAGGTGTGCTCAATACCTTGCTCCTGGTCGCGCTCTGGCTGGAATGGCGGCGTACCCGATCCTGGCTGATCATAGTCATTTCCTTCGGCAGTATTGCCAAAGCAGTGATCGAGGTGTCCCTGGGAGCATCCATCGTGACCCACATCAGCTGGCCACCCTATGCCTGGTCACATGTGGCCGGTCTGATTGGCGGTTTGATGATTGTCTGGGCTCAGAGTCATAATGATAAAAAATCAATAACTTCGCCGGTGGACTCCTACGTGTTTAAATGTATTTAAACCCTTTGCCGGGGTTGTCAGTCCAATCATTATGGGAGTAGCAAGCGCGGTGGCATCGTGGCAAGCAGATTCTGCACAATACGATGAGGAATCCATGCTGGTCGAGTCGGCCAGGAATGGGGACAGCGCTGCCTTCGAAAAGCTTTACCGGAGCAACAGGGATCGTATCTACGGTTTGTTATGGCGGATTTGTGGCGGTGACGCCGCGCTGGCCGAAGACCTTTTACAGGAAGCTTTCGTCAGGGCCTGGCAAAAGCTGGACAGCTTCCGCGGAGAAAGCCGCTTTGGAACCTGGCTGCACCGGCTTTCGGTAAACGTAGCGCTGAGCGACAGGCGCATCCGGCTACGCCGGGTCGGGCGCGAAGTTCCGATGGATGAGGTGGCCGAGAGGACGGCAATCGGTGCCCGGGATGTTGTCGCCGATAAACGGATGGACCTGGAAAAGGCCATCGCCCGGCTGCCGGAACGAGCCCGGACCGTGTTGATCCTGTATGACATTGAAGGTTACCGGCATGCAGAAATCGCGGAAATGACCGGAATGGCTGTTGGTTCTTCCAAGGCTCAATTACACCGTGCAAGGAAATTGATTCGCGAGGTACTGGATTCATGAAACAAGGTTTAAGCGAACAGGAATTGTTGGAAAGGCTGGGTGCTCTGCCCCGTGAGATCAAGCCGGATGGAGACGTCTGGCCGGCCATTGCACGAAGGATAGGGCAGGAGGAAACAGGCTACCGGCAGCAGTCATCGAGTCGCTGGTGGATAAACGCTGTAGCTGCCTCGGTCGCAGTGGTCTTTGTTGCCGGGTTTCTGATTGGACGGCAATGGGACACCGGGCCCGGGATGGAGCAGCCAGGGTTTGACCAGGTGAACCAGGCGCAAACTGCGTGGGCTGGCGCCCTGACCGCCAGTGAACTCGAATACCGGGCAGCATTTCGGGAGTTTATTTCAGTCGGGGAATCCCGGGTATATCTGCCGCAACAGGATGTTGAGCGTCTGATTGCAGACTGGGCTGACCTGAATGGAGCCGAAACCGCACTGACTAACGCAATGCGGGATAATCCCGGCAATTCTTTCCTGAGTGCGAAAATGCTGGAACTGCGGTCCCGGCAGCTTGATTTTTTGAAGCAGGTTGCTTCCCTTGACCAAAACAGCAGGAGAACGACAATATGAAACTTTTCACCAAATTACCCACTCGGTCAGTATTGGCCTGGCCGGCCCTCGTCCTGATGTTTCCTTTGACCGGACTATCAGGCCAGAATCTGGATGAGACGCGCGACCTGGCAGCCGATGGCCATGTGCGGGTTGAAAACCTGGCAGGCAGCGTTGAATTGACCGTTTGGAACAAGGCGGAAATCGAAATAAAGGGTGAGTTGGGAGACGATGTAGAGGAAGTCCAAATATCTGTAACCGGCAATGGAATTCAGATCCGGGTTAAAAACAAGCAGAATGTGCGTAATATTGATGGCACCGACCTGTATCTTCGGGTGCCGCTTGCCGCCAGTATCGAAGTGGAGACAGTCAGTGCCGACATCGATATGGATGGCAGCGCGGGTGAGAGTATTGTGCTCAATACGGTAAGTGGCGATGTGGAAGCACAAGCTTCACCGCAGCGACTTGAGATTCAAACGGTCAGTGGTGAAGTTGAATTCGTGGGTTCAATTTCCCGTTCCTCGATCGAGACTGTCAGCGGCGATATTTCGCTGAGTGGCATACATGGTGAAATTGAAATCAGCACTGTTTCCGGTGACGTGTCACTGATCGCCGAAAAAGTTGACCGGGGACGGTTTGAATCCGTATCCGGTGATTTGAAACTGGATCTTGCCATCAACGATAATGGCCGCCTGGCCAGTGAAAGCATGAGCGGGGATCTCGTTCTGAGATTGCCTGCGGCCCAGCAGGCCGGATTTGAAGTTCAGACTTATAGTGGAGATATTCGATCGGATTTTGGTGAATCCGCCAGGGTTTCCAGGGGGCCGGGTAGTGTACTGAAGTACCGCGAAGGTAATAACGGCGCCTTGATCCGGCTGGAAAGCTTCAGCGGAGACATTCAAATTCGCCGCCAATAGTAAACTGCCAAGTAAGCGGGCTGGCCACTTCAGCCCCGGGAACTTTTGATCCTGGTGAGAATATCGTTCCGGGCCGTGCTGATCAACGACTCGCGATCCAGGCTGGCGAGTATGGCGCGCGCAGTGTCACGCGGGCCGGTTTTCCCCCATGATTTTCCTTTTGCAAACCAGGTTTCAGCCATTTTGCCGGTCAGGTAGGTGGCATACCAGGCCAGTGAACCCTGTGCTGCGGCAGTGAGCACTGTAGACAGCCCGGCGCTGACAGTTTTCAGCGCACTGGAGACCAGGTTCATTCCCCAGTACGCACCCATCAGGGCCAGCAGTTGTGCGGAAATCGTGAGCAGCAGTTTTGACGCTTCTCTTTTTGACAGGCGGAAGCCGTAAACTTCACCCAGGTGAATAACCATGGCAATGTCGGTCCCGGCGGCAGCCAGAAGGTCGGTTATGGGCACGGGATTGACCGCAACCACCAGACCCTTTCCGAGGCTATAGTTACGAATAATCTTCTCGGCCACGGACTTTCGGGCCGCCACGATACGGCTGGCCACTTTTTGATCCAGTTCACTGGCGAACATGGCGGCGTTGAGCGCGGCAAGTGATTTTCCATTTTTCTCCAGCAGGTCCCATAAATGCTCTTTCAGGGATGCAATATCCGGCGGCCTGGTGCGCTGGAATTCTTCTTCCTCACCATCTTCACCAATCCGGATAACCGTTTCCGGTCTGGGTTCGGCTGCAGCTGCGATGATCTGACCGGCAGGAAGTATAGATTCACAACGTTGCCGCAGGCGCTGCATCAGCAGTTCAAGCTCGGTGGAATTGTAGCGGTCGGATTTGTTCAATATCAGCAACACGGTCCGCCTGGCTTCGCACAGTTCATGCAGTGCCCTGAATTCTGAATCGGTCAGGTCGGCTTCGCACACCATCAAAATGACGTCAGCCCGCCTGCTGATTTTTCTCGCCATTTCCTCGCGAGCTTCTCCGTCCAGCTCGTCGATACCCGGAGTGTCGATCAGTACCAGGCGGCCTTCCCTGATCGTGCACCAGGATTCACGCGATTCATGCTGCGTTTCTCCATGCAAAGTGCTGGTTGTGAAAGCATCCCTTTGCAGCAAGGCATTCAGCAGCGAAGACTTGCCGACACCAACCCGGCCAAAAGCCGCGATATGGATTTCTTCCTGGTCGAGTTTTCTGGAAATGGCTTCAATTTCCTCAAACTCAGAGGAAAGCTCAGCCTTGACTGCTGACGGTATGCCTGTATCCAGCAGGAGATCCTGGAGATGCTGGTTGGCTTCCAGCAGGTACCGGTCAGATTCAGTCTTCCCCGGTTTCCCCACCCTCTTTGGGTTCCGAACGGGAAATTGCCAGTTGTGCAAAGCGGACCGCACCCGATTCCAGATGGTCATGCAATAAATCCTCGAAAGCTTCGGCCGCCGGGTAGGGTCTCAATGCGCCCCGGCTGGCCATGGTTTCTGCCACAGCATTGCCCAGGCTGTCAAAAATCATGCCATAGGCTACCGCATGAATCACTCCCCCGGTCACGGTTCCCAGACCAGGGAACGCTTTGAAGGCGTTACCCGCAATTGCCAGTGTGAGGGCGGTCATGTTCCGGACTTTGCCGCCAGCCTGCTCCAGGAATGACTCGATTTCAATTTCTTTCACTGGAATGTCATACAGCCTGGAAAGTTCGCGTATCAACCGCGTGGCCAGTACGCCCTGGATTACGATGTCGGAACCCGGTGCAACGGCGGCAAGGGCTCCAATCATCGCACGCCGTGAGTACTTGTTGACCAGGTCGCTTGCCTGTTGGTTCCTGTGCTGATCCTGTGCGGCTTCGAGTTTCTCGCTGGCAAGCGTCAAAACAGCCGTTTCACGTAATGACTCCATCAGTTCACGATCCTGGTCAAGCTGGCGTTGAACAGCTTCCCGTAAAGCCGCAATTTCGGGCCGGCGGGGTCGATCACCACGTTGTTCCATTTCTTCACCCAGCAGCCTGACAACCTGCTCACGCCCACCGGCGCTGATGGCTACGATGTCGTTTTCATCGAGTCCTGTCTTTTTCTGCAGCCGGGCCAACAGGATTTCGAGTTCCTCGCGGGAATACCGGTCCGCCTTGTTGAGCGCAAGCAGTAATGGTTTATCCAGCTTTGACAGGTACTGCAATTGCGCCATCTGGCTGCTGGTCAGGTCGCTGTCACAAAGGAAAATGACCAGGTGGGCCCGCCGTGTCTCCTCCCGCGTCAAATGGTCATCATCCAGGTTGAAGCCGGGAAGATCTGCAATAACGATTCGATCCCCGGATGGCGCCTGCCAGGCATAATGACGAATTTGGCTTGTGGTCCCGGCCCGGGGGTCGGTTTCTATTTCGGCATCGGGCAGCAATGCCTGCACCAGGCTGCTCTTTCCGCTGCTTACTTCACCATAAACTGCAATGTAGATTTCGCCACTGCCCCTGCGACGCCTTTGCTCCCGGATTTCCTCCAGTGCGGCGCTGACATCGACACCCTGACGGGAAGACTCCAGCAGATTGTCCTGAAGTGCCTCCGTGGTGATCTCAGGGCGTTCCCGCTCGGCATTTTTCCGCCGCCGGGGGCGAAACCAGTTCCAGAACAGGACCAGGGTCAACAAGGGCAATCCGGCCAGGATGAAGGCATAGCTCAACTGAATCCAGGCAGGGGCATCTTTGAGGTAGTGCCACACGGACAGGGCCGTGTCCGTTGCCAGCAGGACCAGGAAAAGCACCAGGAAGAGGACAATCAGGATGAAGGCAGTAACGAGCAGGCGAACAGGCATGACCGAAGGATATCAATTCCCACCGTCTGTGACACCATTGCATTTTCTCATGCATAATAAAGCACTGGATTGCCATCAATTTCACGTCCTTTACCATGCTTATTTATTCAAACACAAGCAGTAGCTATTCATCCGGCGCCCTCAGACGGTTACTTGGCGAACTGCCCGGCCTTGCCGGGGGGACTGCCCGCTGATGGTTACTCAAAGTAGAATCATTCCGCTGTATTCTGTTTGAATGAAAAGCAAAGTGCCAAATTCAAAAAGCCGGGTATTGAGATTAACCGCCTGGGCGGTTTCTGGTTTGACCGGTGTGCTTGTCATTTCATCAGCCCTGCTCTTCTGGCGCCTCTCCACCGGTCCCATCCGACTCGACATGCTGACCCCCTCGATCCAGAAGGCTGTTGCAAGTTTGCCCGGGGAGTTTAATGTCCAGCTTGATGGGATCGAACTTTTCTGGGACAGGCAAGACAAAGAAGTCCAGTTCCGGGCCACCAATGTTAGCCTGGCCGATCACAACGGAGTGCGCATTGCCGCGGCGCCTGCAGTTAACATTTCGATTAGCATCGCTGCACTGATGAGCCGGGTTGTTGCGCTTTCAGCGATAGAACTCAGCGGTGTGAGCATCCACCTGATTCGCAATGAGGACGGATCATTGCAGCTCGGAAAAAAAACTGCCCAGACCCAATCCACGGACGTGAAACCAGGTGAAACCGGCGGCTTTCAAGATTTAACCGAAGTGATCTCGCACGCATTTACCGTGCTTGAATCCGAGGCGGACCAGCAACACCCACTGAGCTACCTGAAAACAATAAAGCTGGAGGGGGATTTCACCGCTCAGGATCGTAAGCTGAATATGGATTGGCGCGCCAGCGACATCAATTTCACTTTCCAGAAGCAGCAAAATGGAGTCGCGGGTAAACTTTCCCTGTCGATTGACGGCCCGGTTGCCCTTGCCGGACTCGGCCTTGAGATTTCTCTTCTGGCACGAGGCAACAGCGTCACCGTTAATGTGGACGCTGGCATCAAGCATCTCAAAATCGATGATTTAGGTAGCATTTGGCCTGCCGGCCTGGTCCCCGGCGTACGGAACTGGCTGACTGAGAACATCAAGGTTGGCACGGTAGATGATGTGAACATGAGCCTCAACATGACTCTGCCGGTAGGTGATGTCAGCGCGGTTAGCCTGACAAAGCTGGAAGGACAGCTCGCGTATTCTGATCTCTCCGTTTTCTATTTGCGCCCTTTGCCTCCGGCTACCGGGGTTACCGGATCCGGTATCTTTGACCGGCATGGCTTCGACCTGCTTGTTACAAGCGGTACGGTAAACGGGGTGGCGATAAAATCGGGCAAGGTACTGATCACCGGACTGGATGCCAAAGATGCAGCGCTGGATGTGAAAACAGATCTGGCTGGCCCGGTTGCAGATGCGCTGGCTGCAGTTTCACAGCCTCCGTTGAATCTGGATAAAGTGATCGGTTTTGACTCAGCGGATACCGGGGGGCAAATGACGGCGAAATTCCATATCGCGCTGCCACTGAAATCAGGCCTGAAGCCAGAGGAAATCGACTACCAGGTAGACGCCACGCTGACCCAGGTCTCTGTTCAGAACATTTTAGGCGGCTACAGCGTGGGGAAGGGATCCATTAAAATCCATGATAGTTTCAACCGTAAACACATCACCGGATCAATGGAATTCGCTGGTGTTCCAATTACCCTGGACATGGAAGTCATGCGTGCCGGAAATGGCGTGCTTGAGACAAAAGTCAAGGCCAGTGCTTCCGCAATCACAGCAACCGATTTCAGCCGGCTGGGTTATCCTGTCGATGACTTTCTGACCGGAAGTTTTAGCGCTGAACTGGAGGCAATACCCGGGCCCGGAGGTGTCATCGACGCTTCGATTGTTGCCGATTTGACAAAAAGCGGGCTTTCAATACCTGTGTTTCGATGGAACAAGCTTGCCGGGGTAGAAGGGAAAGCCGCAGCTTCTATCAGGATTTCCGAAAACGGGCGGGTAAAAATTGCTGATATCAAAATCGATGCCGGTACCTTATCTGCCCGCGGTGAAGCGGATTTCGACCCGGCTACCGCTGAATTTACCCTCGATTTGGGTTCAGCGGGGCTTGCCAACACCTTGCTCAATGAGGTCAGTGTGTCACGTGACAGGGAACACGGTACGCAAATCAGAGTGGCCGGCGGCCACCTGGATCTGGAGGCGTTCATTGCCCATGACGCCAGCCAGCCTGATAGCCCCAGTGACGTGATTGGGAGCGAGGTCAGCGCCTTGCTCATTGATGATGATTCTGCACCTGGCGGCTTGAGAATCGATGTCGACAAACTGGATAAAGTGTTTTTCAAACAGGACCGGTACCTGGAAAATGTCCGTATCGAACTTAAGGCTGACGGCGCCGGCTGGCAATCCATCCATGTCAGGGGGCACGACCCGTTCGCGAAGGAGTATCACTCGACTGCCCATGTAAAAAACAGTGCTTCTCAACTGGCTTCCGGCGAATTTGAATTCCGCTACGGTCCAAGCGGTAAAAAGAACTATCAATTATCAATCGAGGTGGAGAACCTGGGGTCCCTGTTGTCCACCGTGCTGGACAGTAATGAAATCGCCGGTGGTTACCTGGCTATTATTGGAACAAGTTCCGCCGCGTTGTTGCAAGCGCCAATCACTGCGTCGCTGAGCCTGGACCAGTTCACCGTGGTCCATGCACCGCTGCTTGCGCAAATCCTCAGTGTTGGTTTCTTGCAACAGCTGCTGAACACAATGAATACAAAGGGACTACCGATTGAGACCTTTTTCGGTGATCTGACATTCTTTAACAAGAAGCTGTCGACTTCACTGATGCGGGCCCACGGAGGATTAATTGGCTTGACCCTCGAAGGAAGCCATGACTTTGACCGGGGAATTCTTGATCTGAAGGGGCGTGTGATTCCACTCTGGAGAATCAGCAGAGCGATCAGCAAAATACCCTTGCTGGATGAAATCGCTGTAGGAGATGACGGCAAGGGAATAATGGCATTGACTTACACTGTCACGGGAACCGTCAATAAGCCGGTCGTGACGGACAAAGACAGTTCGTTCGTGACGCCCCTGGAACTGCACATTCTTTTTGGTCTCGCTGAACCGGAGCGGAAGAAGATTTTTTGAAATCAAATTGCCTTAATGGAGCGTGGGGTGTAGATTGAGTTTCTGGGTACCGCACACCCTGTAATCGTCTTTTTGTATCAGCCGACATGCGGTGTCCAGGGGAAATTCAATGCAGGGTAAAAGGGGATCCAACCAATCTGAACACAATCTGGCCATGCTTGGCCATGAACTATGCTCCGTGCTCAATGGAATTCAGGGCATGACGGAGTTGCTGGACGGCACAAGGCTGAATGGTGAGCAGAAACAGTTCGTGGAGGCAGTAAAACTGTCAATACGGCAGATGCAGTGGCTCGTCGGCGGAATCGACCCGCAGCAGCACGGTACGGTGTTTCCGTTTGCTCCTGAACCCTGTTTGCTCGATGGTCCGGGATTGCTGGAGCAGGCTGTTCGTTGTCATACCAGGGCGGCGATGATAAAAAATAACCTGCTGTTGTTGGTCATCGACCCGCAACTCCCACAATGTTGGTTCGGTGATGCGCGCCTGTTACGGCGGATTATCGACAACCTGCTTGGGAATGCGATCAAATTCACACAATCGGGGCTGGTAGTGATCGAGGCCAGGCGGGCGCCGGCAGGACAGGGCAAGGATACCGGCCTTGAATTGCTGGTGACCGATACCGGGATTGGTTTCGACCAGGCCGCGTCCCGGCGTATTTTCAAACCATTCGTACAGGCTGGCCCTGACATTGGCCGGGTCCACGGTGGTACCGGCCTGGGCCTCTACATCTGCCGCAGAATCGTTTCGCATCTGAATGGTCAGCTCGATTGTGCCAGCAAGCCGGGTTCGGGAAGTAGCTTTCGTGTCTTTCTGCCGGATGCTATCGAAACGGGGCATCGCGAAGAGTGCCAAATTAGCTCCGGCCTGTTTTCTTCCATGACTTGCCATGTTTCAGTTCAGGACGAGTTAGGCCGTTCACTCGAGTCTCTTTTGCAACGGATGGGAATAACGGTTGAACCCGGCCCGGATGGAGGAAAGCTCTGCACAGACGGTGATTTCCGGGTGGAAATCACCCTGGCGGATCCGTGCGGTCATGACGCGTCGCTGGAGCACTGCCTCCTTTTTACACCCGGGCCGGTCCGGCCAAACTCCGGACCATTGCCAGGTATCAGGCGAATGCAGCCACCGTTCCTGTCTTCAACCCTCGGGCCTTTACTGATGGAAATGGCCCTGGAACGGAGATTTTTTATGCATCAGTGAAACGCCGGGCTGAGTTCCCGGACTGCGTTGAGCAATACACCCAGGTGTTCCGGTTTGACATCCGGCGTGATGCCGTGACCCAGGTTGAAGACATGCCCTTCCGCCTGACCGAAGCTGCTTAGCGTATGGCTGACTTCTCGGTGGATTGTCTCGGGGTCAGCGAGCAGAATTGCCGGATCCAGGTTGCCTTGCAGGGCTACCCGGCTTCCGACCCTCTCACGCGCTTCGCGCAAGGATATGGTCCAGTCCACGCCCAGCGCGTCACAACCGGTGTCGGCCAGGGCTTCCAGTTGTGTATTACAGGCTTTGCAGAAAAGGATAATCGGTACGCGCCGGCCTTCATTCTCACGCTTCAATCCAGAGACGATTCTGCTCAGGTAGCGCAGGGAGAAATCCTTGAAAGCCTGGTCAGAGAGCACACCACCCCAGGTGTCGAAAATCTGGATAATTTGCGCCCCGCTTTCAATCTGCAGATTAAGATAATCCGTCACGGTGTCGGCAAGCTTCTCCAGCAGCATATGGGCCAGTGCTGGCTCCTGGTAGATCAGTTTCTTGGACTTGGAGAAGGTCTTGCTGGAACCCCCCTCGATCATGTAGGTGAACAAGGTCCAGGGACTGCCACTGAAGCCGATCAGCGGTACCTTGCCATCCAGTTCCCGGCGCACCATGGACACGGCATCCATTACGTAGGCCAGGGACTCTCCGACATCCGGCCGGGGTAGCTTGTGTATATCCGAGGATGAGGTAATGGGATTCGCAAATCTCGGGCCTTTGCCTTCCTCGAAATACAGGTTCATCCCCATCACGTCCGGTATCGTCAGGATATCGGAGAACACGATCGCGGCATCGAGGTCAAAGCGCCGCAGGGGCTGCATGGTGACTTCACAAGCCAGCTCAGGAGTCTGGCAAAGGTTCATGAAACTGCCTGCTTCGGCCCGGGTTTTCAGATACTCCGGCAGGTAGCGTCCGGCCTGGCGCATGATCCACACGGGTGTACGATCAACCGGCTCGCGCAGCAACGCGCGTAGCAATGTGTCGTTCTTGAGTTCTGTTGTCATATTTAAGAAACCTGTGATTTATTGAAGGAGTACGAGGAAACCTTTGATTTATTCTGGACTGACTACACTCTGTTTCATGGCGGTCAGGATGTCATCTTCACTGCTTTGATTATCGACTACTGCATTCCCTATCGTTTTAAGTAAAATCAACCTCAGGCCGCTGGCCAGGGTCTTTTTGTCGAGCGCCAGTGCCTGGGTCAGGCCGTTGATGTTTATATCGGCTGGTTGTTTGATGGGCAAGCCCAGAGTACTTAAAAGTGTCGCAAGTCTTTTGGCAGTGCCCGCTTCACACAAACCACGAATCTCGCTCAAGCGCGCTGCAGTGATCATTCCGATCGAGACCGCCTCACCATGCAGAAATCGCGAATAATTTGATTCGGCTTCGAGCGCATGGCCAAAACTGTGGCCAAAATTCAGCAAGGCGCGGATTCCCGCTTCTTTTTCATCCTGAGACACAATTTCCGACTTGTTTTTGATCGATTCATGGATCAAGTGATTCAGAGCGTCTTCATGCCGTTGATTGATGGCTGCAGCGTTCTCCTCCAGCCAACTGAAAAAGCCGGCATCGTTAATGGCGCCGTATTTGACGACTTCAGCCAGACCGGCATTGAATTCCCTATCAGGAAGGCTTGCAAGCGTAGCGGTGTCAATGATAACCGCCGCCGGCTGGTGAAAAGCGCCAACCAGGTTTTTGCCCCTGGCATGATTGATTGCTGTTTTTCCACCGACCGAAGCATCCACCTGTGCGAGAAGGGTGGTTGGAAGCTGCAGGAAGCGGATCCCGCGCATGTAGCAGGCCGCTGCAAAGCCCGCTATGTCCCCTATGACACCGCCACCCAGCGCAACTATGTTGCTGTCACGGTGCGCCTGCATGTCCACCAGCTTGTCGATGATGCCATACCAGGTTTCCGCAGTCTTGAAGCGTTCACCATCGGGAATGATGTGTATTTCAATAGTCCGCTGACCCAGTGATGTCCTGACCTGATCGAGGTAAAGCGGGGCGACTACATCGTTGGTCACGATGAGAGTTTTGCCGCTGCCCAGGTGCCTGTCCAATAGCTCTGTAGCAGTCAGTATGCCGCTGCCCAGGTAGACCGGATAACTGTTGCTGGTGAGCATTACTTCGACGGTTATCATTGTTTACACGGTTCCGTGCGATGGGCGATCCCGGTGTCCGGTGACGAAGATTCTTCCCAATGTGAAAGGATGGCCTCGGCCAGGTGTCGTGCAGTGGTCTTCGGGCCACGGTTCCGGGAAGGGAAGACCAGGTCTGCCATTTCTTCGTAAATAGGATTTCTGGCTGCCGCCAGCCGGGTCAGTTTTTGCTTCCGGTCTCCCTTTTGCAGCAGAGGCCGGGTGCGGTCCAGACGGAGACGTTGCAACTGCTGACTGACCGACGTCTGCAGATAAACGACGAGACCTGTCCGTTTCAGCAACTCCCGATTTTCTTTCTTGAGGACAGTGCCGCCACCGGTGGCAAGCAGTAGATTTTGCCGGGAAGTCAGGATTTTCAGCATTTTACTTTCCCTTTCACGGAAACCGGTTTCGCCTTCAACATCGAAGATCAGGTTGACGCTTGCGCCTGTCTGCTTTTCCAGGTTCCGGTCACAATCAAGGAAATCCATTTCCAGCCGTTTTGCAACGCGCTGCCCAATGGTTGTTTTACCGGATCCCATTGGACCAATCAGGTAGATGTTCGAGCCGGATTTATTCACGGGTCACAGGTGAAACATTGTCGCGTGCACTCCGGCACAACATTGGTTAACATTGCCGGATTCTTTGCAAGCCTTGTTGCCATTTTTATGATCCGATTTTTTGTATTGTTCACTGTGCTGTTGGTTGGTCTGTTCACGCTGGAGATTCTACAGCCGGCGGAAGAGTACGTCATCATGCCATTTACATCCTTCATTGCCGATGTCAGTGTCTGGATTCTGCAAATTTTTGACGATAGCGTTGAATCATATAGAAATATTATTCGTAACTCGGTAACCGGGTTCGGCGTGCGCATTGAGCGCGGTTGTAACGGTGTAGAAGCTTTGATTATTCTGTTTGCCGCGATTTTTTCCTTTCCGGCCCCGTTTAAAAATAAGATCATCGGTTTTGTCATTGGTTTTTTCGCAATCCAGATTTTGAACCTGGTTCGGATCATCAGTCTTTTTTATCTCGGACAATGGAATCAGGTTGCTTTTGAGTGGTTCCACCTGTACCTGTGGCAGGCGCTGATTATCCTTGATGCGCTGGTTGTCTGGTTGATATGGCTGAGAACACTTCCACAGGCCAAATTGAAACGGCAAATGGAAGCCGAGTCAGCGGCTGGGTAGTTGCTGTGAGCTTATCGCAGGAAATCATTGAGCAATTCAACAAGGCCTTCAAGAAGGCCAGGGTGTCCGGTGAGCAGGAGCCCACGGCCATGGTGCTGGCAACCAGTGACTGTGAAGGTTTCGTAACGTCCCGTACCGTATTGCTAAAAGCGCTGGATGAGAATGGATTCGTATTCTTTACCAATACGCGCAGCTTGAAAGGAAAGCAGATTGCCGCTTGTCCCAGAGCGGCGGCGACTTTTCTCTGGAAGACAAGCGGTTGCCAGGTGCAACTGGTGGGTTCGGTGAAGCAGGTATTGGATGAAGAGGCTGACGCATACTTCGCTACTCGTGACCGGGGCAGCCAGATCGGCGCCTGGGCATCGAGGCAGTCAGAGCCGCTGGACAGCCGCGAAACTCTGATTCAAAGGGTCAGGGACCTGGAGCGTGAATATGCGGATGTGGAAGTGCCACGGCCGCCTTACTGGACAGGTTATGTCCTTAGCCCGGAGTCCGTTGAGTTCTGGAACCTGCGGGAATTCCGCTTGCACGACCGGTTTCTGTACACGATTGATAACGGGGTCTGGACAAAGCAGAGGCTCAATCCTTAATCCGTAAATTTCAGATTTATTCATAATCAGAAACTTATGGGTAACGGGTCCACAGATTTCACAGATTAACGAACTCAAAAGCAAAAAGTCAGGTTTTCCCAATTATGCCAAGCGAAATTGCCACACTGGAAGTCGCCACCCCCGGCAGAGGATTTCATGAAATCAGCCAGGAGTTACAGAATGTAGTAGTACAAAGCGACGTTTCCGTCGGGCTGTGTCATGTGTTTCTCCGCCATACCAGCGCCTCCCTGCTGATTACCGAGAATGCCGATCCCGACGTTCGCAGGGACCTGGAAAGCTTCATCAGCAAGCTTGCGCCGGACGGCGATCCGGCCTACACCCACAGCATGGAAGGTCCGGATGACATGCCTGCCCATATTCGCTCCGTTCTCACTTGCAGCGAACTCACCATCCCCATCCGGAACGGCCGCCTGGCGCTTGGCACCTGGCAGGGTGTTTATCTATGGGAGCACCGCGTACGGCCCCATCGCCGGCGGATCGATGTTACGGTGATAGCCTAGTACTCCGTCAAGGTGATATTGCCGTGTTCAACGAGTCGGGAAGTGGTTGGGCGCGGTGTTACGCCGAGTACCAGGGCGTGGGTTTATTCAGTATAAAACTGCTGCCGGAACTTGACGATCAGGGGATCTGCTTCGCCTTCCGGATGTACTTCTACCGTGAAATTGTAGGTTTCCAGGTTGTGGACAGGAAGTTCACCGATGTAGTAAATCGCTCCTTCCGTGTCTTTTATTTCGCGAATGTCGATTTCGCGCAGCTGACCGGTCAGGTTGGTTCCGCTGGCCGTGACGATTGCCTTGACGGGCGTGCCCGGGTTATCCATGACTTTCTTCAGGACGGTGATATTGAGCAGTGCGCGGCTTGACGAACGATGGATGCCGTAGCCCTTTGCCACCTGGGGCGGAATAAAGTTGGTGTTGAGTGCGGTGTAATGAACGACGTAGTCACCGAAGTCCTGGGCCTGCTGGGCTTCGCTGGTGTCAGAAAGAGTTAATATTCCCAGTAAAATCAGGAATGCGAGCAGCTGTTTCATGAAATGAGTCCTTGTCCGATGTTTATTCCCTCCTCACCATCCTAGCAGAACAATCAGGAACCGTATTGCAATCAGTGCAAACAAGGGCGAGAGATCAAGACCCGCAATGGGTGGAATGAATTTCCGGAAGGGTCTCAAAACAGGCTCGGTCAACTGGTAGACAAGAGGCACAATCGGATGGTGTGCCCTCTGGCCGATCCAACTGAGAATTACCGAGGCTATGATCAGGAAAAAATAGGTCATCAGCAGGGTCATCATCAGCTTGATGGCGCTGAATGCCACGATTTGCTGGATGTTCATCGCTGTGGATCCGATGCGGCTGATGATCCAGATTCCAATGATTTCAAGCGCCAGCATCAACACCACTGAGGCGGTATCCAGGCGACCGATCGAAGGAATGACTCGTCGCAGGGGCACCAGGACGGGATTCGTGACCTTGACTAAAAACTGGCAAAGCGGGTTGTAAAAATCCGCCCTGACCCACTGCAGCAGCAAGCGTAGGAGTACAGCGGCCACGTACAGGTCGATCAGGGTTCCTATAAGATAAGAAAGAGCATTTGACGCTGATCCGTTCATATAATCGTCCGCCTTTGTGCAATATGCGGGTTAAAGGCCCTGATTATTCTTTGGCCAGTTCCCGGCTTCTTCGAGTGGCTGCATCAACCGCCTCGAACATCAGTTCCCTGAAGTTATTGTCTTCGAATACGTGCATGGCTGCTTCGGTCGTACCGGCCGGTGATGTCACCCGTCTGCGCAGGTCAGCGGGTTTTTCGTTGTCGTTCAGGAACATCGCGCCCGCGCCCAGACAGGTATGCACCGCAAGGTGATTGGCGGTTTCGGCTGGCAGGCCAAGTTTTTCACCTGCGGCGGCGAGTGCTTCGGTCAGCAGAAAATAGTAAGCCGGTCCGCTTCCGGATACCGCGGTCACGACGTCCATCAGGGATTCATCTTTTATGTGCACAACCTCGCCGGTTGCGTTGAGGATTTTTTCCGCCTGTTCCAGATGATGCGCCTGGCAATACTCTCCGGCAAAAAGTCCTGTGATTCCGTGCCCGGTCAGTGCCGGTGTGTTCGGCATGGCGCGAACGATGGCCTGCTTTGCCCCCAGGTGATCACTGATCGATGAGACGGTTTTTCCGGCCGCCACGGACAGGATCAGTTGTTCCGGCAACACCAGTCCGCGCAGACTTTCCACCACGAGGGGCATGATCTGGGGTTTGACGGCCAGAACGATTACATCTGCCCCATCCACTGCCGTGCCGGGATCGATAAACGTCTCTACATCGTGGTGTGCGTGCAAGCGGTCCCTGGCATCAGCGTTCGGATCACATACCCGAACGGTGAGGTGTTCGGGTTTGGATTTTTCCAGGCCGCTGATTAGCGCTGTGGCAATATTTCCGCCACCGATGAACGTGATCAACATAATATTTTTCCATGTCGGTGAGTTAAATAGCCTGTCATTGTCTTGCCCCGAACAGGTCGGTTCCGATGCGTAGCATGGTGCTGCCCATCATGATGGCATTTTCCAGGTCTGCCGACATGCCCATGGACAGTGTATCCATTGGTATCCCGGTGTCGATTAGCGAAAGGAACAAGTCTCTCATCCGCCTGTAGCTATCCGTCGGATCATGCTCGGCAGACCCCAGCCGTGGGATTGCCATGAGTCCGCGCAAGCGGAGGTTTGGCAGGCCCAGGGCAAAATGTACCAATTCCTCCAGGTTTTCCGGCAGCACGCCAGCCTTCTGTTCTTCCCGGTCGATGTTGACCTGGATGCAGATATTCAGTTTCGGGAGCGCTTCAGGCCGTTGCGCCGAGAGTCGCCTCAGAATTTTCTCCCGGTCCGCGCTTTGCACCCAGTCAAAATGCTGTGCAAGCTGCCGGGTCTTGTTGGATTGTACCGGGCCTATGAAATGCCACTCCAGGTCCAGGTCTGCCAGTTGGGCCTGTTTTTCTACCGCTTCGCGCATATAGTTTTCCCCAAAAGCACTCAATCCAAGCTTGTGCAATTGCCGGACAAGGGCTGCCGGATGCCTTTTGCTGACGGCCAGAATTGTGATCTCCGAGGGCCTGCGTCCGGCCTTTTCACAGGCAGAATCAACCCGCGAACGCACATTATGAAGTTTTGCTTTCAAGTCATTCATGTTGCAGGAAACTATACATTGATTTATGGTTAGGGGCGGCGCGTGTGAATCAAGGATCGGAAATATGCATTTCTGCGCGATTTGACATGCATTGTAGCGCGACCTGAGCTTTTCAAGGAGGGAATGTGGATATTGCTGAGTTGTTGGCCTTTGCGGTCAAAAATAATGCCTCGGACTTGCATCTGTCATCCGGGCTGCCCCCAATGATTCGAGTAGATGGTGACATCCGCCGGCTGACGTTGCCCGCCCTGGATACCGCACAGCTCCAGGAGCTCATCTACAGCACAATGAGCGATCGGGTCCGGCGTGATTTCGAGGCTAATCTTGAAGTCGATTATTCCTATGCGGTCCAGAGCCTGGCACGTTTTCGTGTGAATTGTTTTCACCACGACCGGGGTGTCGGCGGCGCTTTCAGAACCATTCCGGATACGGTCTGGACCCTCGATGATGTAGGCGCTCCCCCTATTTTCCGGGAGATCATTGACGCGCCACGCGGACTGGTTTTGTTGACCGGCCCGACCGGTTCCGGTAAATCCACCACACTTGCTGCAATGGTTGATCACCTGAACAACAAGGTGGAAGGTCATATTCTGACCATCGAAGACCCGATCGAATTCGTTCATAAGAGTAAGAAGTGCGTCATTAATCAGCGTGAAATTCACCGCGATACGCATGGATTCAACCAGGCGTTGCGTGCTGCTTTGCGCGAGGACCCGGATATCATACTGGTGGGCGAGATGCGTGATGTCGAGACGATCCGCCTGGCCCTGACGGCTGCGGAAACCGGTCACCTGGTGTTCTCGACGCTCCATACCAGCTCAGCCCCCAAGACCATTGACCGTATCATCGATGTCTTCCCGGCCGGTGAAAAAGCCATGGTGCGTTCCATGCTCTCGGAGTCTCTTCGAGCCGTAATTACCCAGTCGCTGATGAAACGCATCGGGGGTGGCCGGATTGCCGCCTGGGAAATCATGGTGGCTACCCCGGCAATCCGTAACCTGATCAGGGAAGACAAGATTGCCCAGATGTACTCAGCCATTCAAACGGGAAGTAATGCAGGCATGAGAACACTGGACCAGGCCCTCGAGGAACTCATCGAACGTGGCCTGATCAACAAGATTGAAGCCGCCAGACGCGCGGTCGACAAGAAGATGTTCCTGTAGGAGATGGGTAAATGAAAGCAGTAGTTGACGGTTGGCTAAAGCAATTACACGAGGAAGTAGGTTCCGACCTTTTCGTCATGGTGGATGCACCTCCTTGCATCAAGGTACATGGCAAGATCAAGCCTATCTCCACTGATATTCTCGACGCTGAAAAATGCGAGGAATTAACGCTCAGCCTCATGTCGGAGCGGCAAAGGGAGCAATTCCGGAATACACAGGAATGCCAGTTTGCCTATTCGCTGGGTCCGGAGGTGCGCTACAGGGTCAGCGCTTTTTTCCAGCAGGGCATGATTGGCATGGTATGCCGGAGGATTGAAACACGGATTCCTACCTTCCAGGAACTTGGCTGCCCCGATGTGATGACGGAACTGTCCATGGAAAAGCGGGGCATCGTGCTTTTCGTAGGCGCGACCGGCACGGGTAAGTCAACCTCGATGGCGGCAATGGTCGGTTACAGGAACCAGAGAATGACTGGCCATATCATCACGATTGAGGATCCAATCGAGTATGTCCACCAACACGGCAAGAGCCTGATCACCCAGCGTGAAGTCGGAATTGATACCGAATCTTTTGAAGTTGCGTTGAGGAATACCTTGCGACAGGCGCCGGATGTCATTCTCATCGGTGAGGTCAGAACACGGGAAACGATGGAACACGCCATCACATTTGCAGAAACGGGACACCTTGTGCTGGCAACGCTTCACGCCAACAATGCCAACCAGGCGATGGATCGTATTTTGCATTTCTTTCCGGATGATTTTCGCGAACAACTGCTTCTCGACCTTTCATTTAACCTGATAGCCACCATCGCACAACAATTGATCCCCTCGATTGACGGCTCTCGCCGCTGGGCGGCCTTTGAAGTTCTGATGGCCACTCCACTGGTCAAAGACCTCATTCGCAAGGGCGAGATTCATGAGTTAAAACTGGTCATGCGCGATTCCGGACACCATGGCATGATTACCTTCGATCAGTGCATGTTCAATATGTACAAAGAAGGCAAGATTTCATACGATGATGCATTGCGTTACGCAGATTCGAGAAATGAAGTCAGGCTGATGATCAAGCTTGATGAAGGCGGTGACGCCGAAACGCTGGCCAAGGGTCTGGAAGGAGTCGAAGTCCTGGGGGGCGAGTTTTAGTACTCCTTCAAGGTGATAATCGCCGGTTCAGAGGTAATCAATGCACGTCCTGATCATAGAAGATAATCCTGATATTGCGGCCAACCTGGGTGATTACCTTGAAGACCACGGGCATACGGTGGATTTCGCCGGAGACGGCGTCACCGGTTTGCATCTTGCCGTTGTCAACAATTTCGATGCCATCGTGCTGGACCTGGCTCTGCCCGGAATGGATGGCCTTGAAGTTTGCCGCAAGCTTCGCCAGGAGGCAGGAAAGGATACACCCGTGCTCATGCTGACCGCGCGTGACCGCCTGGAAGACAAGCTGGCCGGCTTCGAAACAGGGGCGGACGACTACCTGGTCAAACCATTTGAGTTGCAGGAAGTCGAGGCGCGCCTCAAGGTGCTGGCCAGTCGGGGCAGGCGTCTGAATCAAAGGGAACTGAGAGTGGGCGACCTGGTTTTTAATGTTGACACGCTGGATGTTTCTCGCACGGGAACCGAGATCTACCTGAACCCGATTGGGCTGAAACTGTTGCATCGCCTGATGGAATCATCACCCAATGTCGTTTCAAGGGCAGAACTTGAAACCGAAGTGTGGGGTGATGAAATGCCGGATAGCGACAGCCTGCGGGTTCATATTCACTCCCTGCGCGGCGCGATTGACAAACCTTTTGGCACCAATATGATCCAGACCCGCCACGGAATCGGCTACCGCCTGGTGGAATCGGATGCAGTTTCGCCGCAGGCTTAGAAGCCGGATTGTCCTTTCTTTCCTGCTGTTCGGCACACTGCTCAGTGTGTTGTTCGCCCTGAGCACCCTGTTTCTGCAAAATTACCTGGAAGATCAACTGATCGGTGCAACACTGAAACAGGAGTTGGATGACTATGTCACCCAATTGCGCCTGGATCCGACCCTGGTGGAGCCGTTCTATACGAGAATCCAGGGCTATATCACCCGGCCCGGTGACCCCAACCATACGGTCAGTGCACAGGTGAGGTCACTGCCAACTGGAGTTCACGACGTCAAAATCTCAGGAGGTGCCTTCAAGGCAGCGGTCCGCAAGGAGGATGATCTCTGGGCCTTCCTGATCTATGACGTCAGCGACAATCAATTGCTGAAAAGACAGTTGATTTTTGCACTGGTCGGCGTTGTGCTTCTGTTCTCGGTGCTGTCGTTCACGCTGGGCGCCTGGTCTTCCCGGCGGGTGATGAAACCGGTTACGGACCTGGCCGCGCGCCTGGATACGCTGAGTGAGGACAGTAAGCCCGAGCGCCTGTCGGCTCATTTTGCCGATGATGAAGTGGGTCAGCTTGCCGCCGCGCTGGACAGTTATGCCGACCGGCTTCACCACCTGGTCGAGCGTGACCGGGAATTCAATGCTGACGTCAGTCATGAACTGCGCTCACCCCTGACTGTGATTACCGGCGCGACTGAACTGTTGCTGGCTCAATCCGATCTGGATCCCAAGGTTCGAACCCGCTTGCTGCGAATTGCGCGGGCGGCCAGGCAATCAGCGGATATTACTACCGCTTTGTTGCATCTGGTGCGTGCAGAACAGGGTATCGACGTGGAATCCACGGCAAACAATGTGGGGAAAACCGTGGGCGAACTGGTACACCTGTATGAGCCATTAGTGGGTAACAAACCGCTGGAATTGAGGGTGATAGAGGAAGACCGGGTCAGCGTGATCGCCCCCGAAGCAGTTGTGGCAGTGGCGGTAGGTAACCTGATCGGTAACGCTATGCGCTACACCTCCGAGGGTGAAGTGATCATTACCATCGGTAATGGCCGGGTGACTGTGGATGATACGGGGCCTGGTATACCGCAAGAGGAACTGGAGCATGTCTTCGAAAGACATTATCGTGGCCAGAACATCACCGGAAAAGGCGCCGGCCTGGGTCTGGCCATCGTAAAGCGCCTGTGTGAACTCTACGGATGGTCAATTCATTTCAGTAACCGCGAGGCAGGTGGCTTGCGTGCAGAGTTGAGGTTCTTCGGATAGTAGGAAGGTTTTAATGGCAATCATTGCGTGCCCTGAATGCGGCAAAAAAATTTCGAGCCATGCACCCATTTGCAGTCATTGTGGTTTCCAGATGGGGGAGGTCTCTGCAGAGCAGATCGCAGTATTCCAGGCGCGGAAGCTGCGCGACAGGATTTATCACCTGAATATGATCAGCTACGCGGTGATTACTGCATTCGTGGCTGCTTTTGGATGGTACTGGTGGGATTCGGGAGGTTTTGAGCACCAGTCTTCAAGCGGGCCATTCATTCTCATGGGATTTGCTGCTGTTGCCTACTTGTTTGTCAGGGTGTTGCTGTTCCGAAGCCGGCAAAGGAAAAAGGCGCTCCGGAAGAAAGAATTCATGCGTTCGAAACTCCGCCAGAAATCGTAATCCCGGCCGATTCAAACGACTGACCCGGGCTTCGGGAGCAGATCGTCAGGGCTTACTGGATTCGCTCAACACGGCAAGCGGAATTGTGGCCGACCATGGACAGGCGCCAGGTGCCGAACATACCGGGTGTAATGGTGATTTCCGGGTTCTGAACTTCTTTGGTGTAAAATTTTTCCTGGTCCGCCTGCTCCCAGATCATGCCATTTTCAAGCGTGAACACGGTATGACCATCCCATCCGGTGAAGCCGCCCTTGACTCGGGTGGTGATCGGCGTGCGGTCCTCTTTTGAATCTTTTTTGTTTTTGAAACCGCGTTCATCCACCTCAGCATCAGCGTTAGCATCAGCGGCTACGGCATAACTTCCACTTTTGGGCTGGTCCAGCGTGGCTACGGAGTGGCTGCGAATCCAGTTGTTCAGGGCCTCAAGCTCTCCAGGGGTCAGCTTGTCAAGCCCGGTTGCGGTGAATTCCTTTCCCGACATCTGTTCTTCCAGCGAGGAGAAGCCCTCGGCTGCGATGACAGACAGAGGCATGGTGAGAGACAGGATTGCTACAAGGAATTTATTCATTTGATAATCTTTAACGCGAAACCGCGAGAGTCTATCACGATTATGTCAGGGCCTGGCAATATCACATTGAAGGAGTACCAGGGAAGTTCTGATGGAAATTTACAGGTCTTGCTGATACCTGACGTATGGAATGCGTCCATAAACTGACTCAAGAGGATCGCTGGGTTTAATGTCAACGTTGCCTGAATCCTCTGCGCCCGCGTTCAGGATATTGCTGGCGCCCACGCTCAGGTTGGCTTTCCATGGTGTTTTCCAGGTGAAATGAACATCGAAAGTGGTCAGGCTGTCGACGCTGCTGCGGTTCAGGAAGTTCACCGGTTCGCGGTAGAATCCCCGGATTCCACTACTGAAATTACCCCGGCTCCATTCCAGATTCATCCTTGCGGAATTGAATGGTTCTGCCAGGGTCCATGAAAGCGGGTTTTGGCTGTTCGAATAAATGCCCTGGTAATTTGCATCAAGCACGTGGCTGAACGCCAGGCCAAGGCGAATATCCCCTTTGTTGTCTGTTGAAATACCCACGCGGAAGTCCAGATCGACACCGGTGGTCTGGCCCTTGAATTGTCTAAGAGGATCCAGGGAGGCGGAAGGATCAAGCAGCGGATTACCCAGGCCGGGCATCAACAACCTGTCAGGCGCCACAGAAATACCGTTGACCATGTTCAACTGCCTCACCCCGGGATTGCTTAGATCGGCATTTTGTGTGAACCAGTTAATCGAAGCGGAAGCATTGCCTGTGTCGTAACGGGCGCCAAGGCTGATGCGCCTGCTTTGGGATGTTGCGTAGGACTCATTGACAAACTGACACCCCGAGGCGGTGTACGAATCCGGGCGGAGTATGCCATTCATGCAATGGATGCTGCCCAGCGACTGGAATTGTGTTTTACCCAGTTGCTGATCCGTACCTGCGGTCAGGCTGAAATTATTTCCGAGCGGAAGGTCAAGAGTCGCATCCAGGCCAAGCTGGTTTGCTCCCGCCCCATCTAAACCATATTTCAAAACGTGTGCGCGTGAACCCACGCTTAAGCTCAGTGGCTGAACCAGTTGTAATTGCAATTTCCTGGTTTCACTTCCGCCCAGGTCAAAATTGAGGCCGGCGTCGTGGTCGTCCCGGATGAGTTGAAAAGGCGATGCCTCTGCCGTGGTGATTCCTTCAGGGGCATGCATCAGGTCCAGCGTATTGTTGCCATGCGCATAGTTTATTGGAGCAGAGTCCAGAGCGGGCGTTTCCGCGGCAATGACAGGCACGGTGGCCAGGCACAGCAACAGACAGAAAAATGAAATTCCCGTCCGCATAAACCTGTGATTCAAACTGATGCCCATAAGCCAAACAACCGATACGAATTTACTGTCCCCGAAACACCTCTCACGCCTTTGAGTGCGAAACCTGAAGAAAGTTTAATTTAAGCATAGCAAATTTCCTGCGAAAATTCGCGGAAAATGTTTCTGGCAATGCCTGATATACTGCGGTTTTCAGGCTTGAATCAACATTTGGGAACCTCTTAACCATGGTGAGAACTGAAACACCGGTTTGCGATTTTGGAGCCCCGGCCCCTGATTTTTCATTGCCGGGTGTGGACGGGAACACCTGGTCGCTGGAGGACTGCCGCGGTCCAAACGGCTTGTTGGTTCTGTTTATTTGTAATCATTGCCCATACGTCAAGGCCATTAATCACAAGCTGGTCCGGGATGCTCATGACCTGGAAAAGCTGGGAATTCATAGTGTTGCGATCATGCCGAATGACACGGAGTACTACCCCGAAGATTCACTGGAAAACATGAAACGCGTGGCTGCAGAAATGGCCTATCCCTTCCCCTACCTGATTGACGAGACGCAGTCAGTTGCCCGGGCGTATGGCGCTGTGTGTACTCCGGATTTTTTCGGTTACAACAGCAAGCTCCAATTGCAATACCGGGGAATGCTTGATGAGAGCGGCAAAAATTCGGATATGAACGATGTAAGGCGGGATCTCTACCTGGCGATGAAACAGGTTGCGCAGACTGGTGTGGGTCCGCCAGAACAGATTCCCTCAATGGGATGTTCGATCAAGTGGCGAAATCCATAGTGCAATATGCGGCATAGGCTGGCTAATGTAGTATATGCGGCTGATCCGGCATAAGAATGAGGTAAGCAACGAATGACCCAGGTATTACTTGTGGGGACCGATTGCAGCGAATGCAGTCACCGGGCTGTGGACTATGCGGCTAAATGGGCCAGGCTTGCGAATTTGCGCCTGTACGTTGTCCATGTCATACAGTGGTCGCCCTTCACTTTCAGCACTCTCCAGGAAAATGAAGAACGTCACATGCGGAGAGAGGCTGAACTTGAGCGTGCCCATTCACAGATTCTCGATCCCATCGTCGCAGACCTGCGAAGCAAGGGTGTGGATGCAGAAGGCGCGGTTCGTCACGGGAACCCCGCAGAAACACTCAGTGAATTGGCCAATGAGCTGGATGCGACCAACATTATCATTGGCAGGAAGGGTCAATCGCTCATAAAAACCAAGTTGTTCGGCAGCGTTGCGAGTACGCTGGTGCAGATTTCGGACCAGCCTGTCACCGTTGTACCCTGAGACAGCTACAAATAAATCCCGGATTCTTTATGAAATACCCGGGCTAGGAGCTTCACATGTCAATAAGAAAATCAGGTTTGGCCCTGTTGGGACTGTTAATTTCGATGCCGGTGTTCGCCGAGGGTGGCATTGATTCAAAAATCAATGACGCAATCGAGCCATTCGCAGCTGCGGTCTCCGGATTCATTTTTTCATCTTTTCCAATCGCTGGAGTTCCGTTTCCGTTTGTCCTCGTGTGGTTGATCGTAGGAGCGACCTTTTTTACTTTCTATTTCCGTTTTATCAACTTTCGTGCTTTCAGGCATGGATTCCAACTCATACGGGGCGACTATTCGGACCCGACGGCGGCGGGTGAAGTCACACATTTCCAGGCGCTGGCCACCGCAGTATCGGGTACCGTTGGCCTGGGAAATATTGCGGGGGTGGCGGTTGCAGTTTCCCTGGGGGGGCCGGGGGCGACTTTCTGGATGATCCTGGCGGGTTTGCTGGGTATGTCGTCGAAGTTCGTCGAATGCACGCTGGGTGTAAAATATCGCAATGAGTACACCGATGGCACGGTATCCGGCGGCCCGATGTACTATCTTTCGAAAGGGCTTGCCGAACGCAGCGACAAGCTGAAATCGCTGGGTAAGGTGCTGGCTGTAATGTTTGCGATCTTCTGTGTCGGCGGATCATTTGGCGGCGGCAATATGTTCCAGGCCAACCAGAGTTTCAAGCAGGTGGTGGCGGTAACCGGTGGTGATGCCAGTTGGCTGGCAGACAAGGGTTGGTTGTTTGGCCTGGTGATTGCGGTCCTGGTTGGGCTGGTTATTATTGGCGGAATCCGGGGGATTGCCCGGGTTACGTCAAAAATTGTGCCGTTTATGGCCGTGATTTATGTGACGACCGGCCTGTTCATTATTTTTTCCAATTTCAGTGAATTACCGGCTGCTTTTGCAGCGATTATTGATGGGGCCTTCAGCGCTCAAGGCATTGCGGGCGGCGTAGTAGGTGTGTTGTTCCAGGGTTTCAAACGGGCTGCTTTTTCCAACGAGGCCGGCATCGGTTCGGCCGCCATTGCGCATTCTGCAGTGCGCACCAACCGGCCGGTGACCGAGGGATTCGTCGCTTTGTACGAGCCCTTTATCGACACCGTGGTGGTGTGTACGGTCACCGCCCTGGTCATTATTGTTACCGGTACCTGGAATCCGTCGGTTGACCCCAGCCAGGGGGTGGCGCTGACTTCAGCCGCGTTCGAGTCCTCCATCTCCTGGTTTCCGTGGATCCTGACCCTGGCTGTTGTTCTTTTTGCCTTCTCGACCATGATTTCCTGGTCTTATTACGGCCTCAAGGCCTGGACCTATCTGTTCGGTGAATCGATGATCACGGATGTCGTGTACAAAGTCATGTTCCTGTCTTTCGTGGTGATTGGTTCCTCCATGGAACTGGGTTCCGTCATCGATTTCTCCGATGCGATGATCTTTGCCATGGCATTCCCGAACATGCTGGGAATTTACTTCCTGGTGCCGGTGGTCAAGAAAGAACTGAACGAGTACTGGGCTGAATACAAGGCGGGAAAACTGCAGAAATTCGGTGATGCGGCCAATCGCGCCTGACGTCCATCAACTGATTTAAAGAAATCCCGGGAATATGCCGGCGCATCATCCGCCTGCCCTTGCTCCCGCCGCCTACAGTGGGCAAAATTGATTAACCAGATATTTTAAATTTGTTTTCTTTTTAAATGTGCCCCACCGGCACCATACACCTGAGCAGGTACGAGCAATGCCCACCCGAACTGATCTTGCAAACGCCATTCGCGCACTGTCAATGGATGCTGTCCAGCAGGCAAACTCCGGCCACCCCGGAATGCCAATGGGCATGGCTGATATTGCCGAAGTGTTATGGAATGACAATCTGAAACACAACCCGTCGAATCCAGGCTGGGCGGACAGGGATCGATTTGTCCTGTCCAACGGGCATGGTTCGATGTTGATGTATTCCCTCCTGCACCTGAGCGGATACGATCTGCCCATGTCTGAGCTGCGCAATTTCCGCAAGTTGCACTCGAAAACACCCGGTCACCCGGAGTTTGGGGAAACCCCCGGGGTGGAGACCACAACCGGCCCACTGGGCCAGGGTATCGCCAATGCCGTTGGCATGGCGCTGGCCGAAAAAGTTCTGGCGAACCGTTACAACCGCGGTGGTCACAATATCGTGGACCACCATACCTGGGTTTTCATGGGTGACGGTTGCCTGATGGAAGGTATTTCGCATGAAGCCTGTTCGCTGGCCGGCAAGTTTGGCCTGGATAAACTGGTCGCTTTCTGGGACGACAATGGAATTTCGATCGACGGCGAAGTCGAGGGGTGGTTTACCGATGATACTCCTGCCCGCTTCGAGGCCTATGGCTGGCAGGTCATTCGCGGAGTTGACGGTCACGATCCGTTCGAGATCCAGCAAGCTATTGATACGGCAAAGGCTGAAACAGAGCGGCCCACGCTTATTTGTACGCGGACGGTCATTGGTTTCGGTTCGCCGAACAAGCAGGGCACCGAGGCCACCCATGGCGCGGCGCTGGGTGAAGACGAAGTGGCCGCAACCAGGCAGAACCTGGGCTGGAATCATCCGCCTTTTGAAATTCCGGATGAAATTTATCTTGACTGGGATGCACGGGAAAGCGGATTGGCTGCCGAAGCGGACTGGCAGTCGCGGTTCGAAGCATTCAGATCTGATTTTGCAGGACTGGCGGAGGAATTCAAACGCAGAATGGCCGGTGACCTGCCTTCTCTCTGGGAAGAGCAAAGTAATCAGATCATCAGGGAACTGCAGGAGAAAGGCGGCGATGTGGCCACCCGGAAATCTTCGCAGATTGCACTCAACTCCTTCGGACCGTTGCTGCCGGAACTGATTGGCGGTTCTGCGGACCTGGCAGGGTCCAACAACACCATCTGGTCCGGAAGTGTTGATGTGAATGATGGCACGGCAGATGGTAATTACGTGCACTTTGGTGTGCGCGAGTTCGGCATGGCAGCCATATGCAACGGTCTCGGCTTGCACGGAGGGTTTATTCCCTATAACGCAACATTCCTGGTGTTCGCAGACTATGCACGTAACGCTGTCCGTATGTCGGCGCTGATTCCGGCTCACAATATCCACGTGTACACACATGACTCCATCGGCCTGGGTGAAGATGGCCCGACGCACCAGCCCGTGGAGCACGTAGCCAGCCTGCGCCTGATTCCCGGGCTCGAGGTCTGGCGGCCTTGTGACACCGTTGAATCTGCAGTGGCGTGGAAATGTGCGATCGAAAACAGTGGCCGGCCGGCAGCGTTGATCTTTACCCGCCAGGGGTTGCCCCATCAGCCCAGGAGCGGTGACCAGATTGAAGCTATTGCACGTGGTGGTTATGTGCTGCGTGAGGCAGACGGGCCGGCAGATGCGCTGATTATCGCCACTGGCTCTGAAGTCGGTCTCGCCGTCAGCGCAGCCGATGAACTGTCTTCCGACGGGATCAAAGTGACCATCCTTTCAATGCCCAATCCGGGCCTTTTCATGCAACAGGACGAAGCGTACCGCGAGGCAGTGCTGCCTTCAGGTATTAAGGCCCGTGTTGCCGTGGAAGCCGGCGTCAGTGCTTGCTGGTCTGCATTCGTTGGAGACTGTGGACGGGTCATAGGTGTTGACCGGTTTGGCGCCTCTGCTCCGGGTAAGGAGCTGTTTGAACATTATGGCCTGACGGTTGAAAACGTCAGCCAGGCCGTCCGTGATTCACTGGCGGCCAGTAGATAATCTGAAATTTTCAAGGAGTTAAATCATGACAATAAAAGTTGCAATTAACGGTTACGGCCGCATTGGCCGTAATATTCTGCGCGCTGTTTATGAGTCCGGGCGCACCGACGAGTTCCAGATCGTCGCCGTCAACGATCTCGCTGACGCGGCAACCAATGCCCACCTGACGCAATACGACACGACCCACGGCAAATTCCCCGGCACGGTCAGTGTGGATGGTGGTGATCTCATCGTGAATGGCGATCGCATCAAAGTGTTTGCTGAGCGCGATCCCGGCAAACTACCCTGGGCGGAATTGGGTGTCGAGGTTGTACATGAATGCACGGGTTTCTTCCGCAGTAAGGAGACCGCCGGTGCTCACATTGCCGCTGGCGCCCGCAAGGTCATCCTGTCGGCCCCCGGCCAGAGTGTCGACAACACCATCGTGTACGGCGTGAACCACGACAGCCTGAAGCCCACGGACGAAGTCGTTTCAAACGCTTCTTGCACCACCAACTGCCTGGCGCCGCTGGCGAAAGTTCTGCACGAAGGGGTCGGCATTGAAAAGGGCTTGATGACAACCATTCATGCCTATACCAACGACCAGGTGCTGACCGATGTATTTCACACGGATTTGCGCCGGGCTCGTTCTGCCACGATGAGCCAGATCCCCACCAAGACCGGTGCTGCCGCCGCAGTTGGCCTGGTATTGCCGGAACTCAATGGCAAACTGGACGGATTTTCCATGCGGGTGCCCACCATCAATGTCTCGGTAGTTGACCTGAATTTTGTCGCCAGCCGCCCGACCACGGTGGAGGAAATCAACAACATCATCCGGACCGCTGCAGAAGGGCCGATGAAAGGTATCCTGGCCTACAATGACGTGCCGCTGGTTTCGGTGGATTTCAACCACAACCCGCATTCCTCAATTTTTGATGCGGGCCTGACCAGGGTCATGGACGGCAATCTGGTCAAGGTGCTTAGCTGGTACGACAACGAGTGGGGATTCAGCAATAGAATGCTGGATACCACGGTCGCATTGATGAATGCCTGAGATGAATGCCTGAGATGAATGCTGAGTAGGGCCGAAAATGAACTATCTACGCATGGAAAACCTGGATCTCGCCGGCAAGCGGGTCATGATCCGGGAAGACCTCAACGTGCCTGTCAGCGACGGGCAGGTAACTTCGGATGCAAGAATCAGGGCTGCACTGCCAACCATACGCATGGCCCTGGACAAAGGTGCGGCGGTCCTGTTGCTGTCGCACCTGGGGCGCCCGGTTGAGGGTGAGTTCGATGAACAGTTTTCCCTCCGGCCCGTTGCAACCCGCCTGGAGAAATTGCTGGGCAGGAATGTCAGGCTGGAAGCCGACTGGCTGGACGGTGTGGATATTGAAGCCGGCGAGGTGGTTCTTTGCGAGAATGTACGGTTCAATCGTGGTGAAAAAAGCAATGATGCAACGTTGGCTCGCACCATGGCCGGTTTGTGTGATGTGTTTGTCATGGATGCATTCGGCACGGCTCACCGGGCCCATGCTTCCACCGAAGGCGTAGTGCGCGCTGCCTCCCTGGCTTGCGCCGGCCCCCTGCTCAGCAGTGAGCTGGATACCCTGGAAAAATCCCTGCACGATCCGGTCCGGCCCCTGGTCGTCATCGTGGGTGGATCAAAAGTATCGACCAAGCTGAAAGTCCTGGATGTTTTGCTGGACAAGGTTGACGAACTGATCGTGGGCGGAGGTATCGCCAATACTTTTATTGCGGCCTCCGGTTATGACGTTGGCCAGTCATTGTATGAACCCGGCCTGATACACGAAGCACAACTGTTAATTCAAAAGGCTCACGCGAAAGGTGGTTCGATCCCGATCCCGAAGGACGTGGTAGTCGCCAAATCCTTTTCACCTGATGCGAAACCCCTGGTGCGCGGTGTGGACGAGGTGGCCCAGGACGAAATGATTCTCGATATCGGTCCGTTGACGGCAGTCGAATATTCTAAGGTCATTGCCGGAGCAGGAACGGTGATCTGGAACGGCCCGGTCGGTGTGTTCGAATTCAGGCATTTTGCTGCGGGGACCCGGGCGGTTGCCGAGGCCATTGAACGCTCTTCAGCCTTCAGCATCGCCGGTGGCGGGGACACCCTTGCCGCAATCGACCAGTTTGGTGTGAAGGCTGGTATGAGTTACATATCCACTGGCGGTGGCGCATTTCTCGAGTTTGTGGAAGGAAAGCCCCTGCCGGCAGTCGTTGCTCTGCATGAAGTTGCGGATGCCTAGGACACTACACTGAATCATTTCGGGCTGTTACTATAGCGGCCAGTGTGCAAGCGGCAGATTATTTTGGTCTGTTTGTTTGCAGTAAAGAAATTTTTCCTGGAGCGAGTTTATGAAACGAGGCCTGAACAGTAACTTAGTAAAGTTTTTCCTTATCAGTATGATTTTGACTGTTTTCCTGGCGGCTTGCGCACCCAGCGTCAAGGTTCGCAGTGATGCTGATCCAACGGTCAACTTCAACCAATATCAGACCTATGGTTTTTTCACCCAGATGGGTATAGAAGGCGATAACTATTCCGGTCTTCTGGGTCAGCATTTTCGTGGTGCAATTGCCGCTCAAATGGACAGTAGAGGATTTACCCAATCAGGTTCGCCGCAACTCCAGATCAATGTCACCATTGGATCTGAAGATAAAGTGCGCGTGAATACCTACCAGGATCCCTACCTCTACGGTGGTTATTATGGGCGGGGCGGTTATGGCCATTACGGCGGCATGGGCATGGGATATCCATATGGTGGTGGTACCCGAACTACCGTACATCAGTACACCGAAGCCAAGGTCTACATTGATCTGGTGGACTCCCAGCAACACAAAGTGGTCTGGCAGGGTGTGGCCACGTTCACGGTGACGGACAAGTTACAGGAAAATATTCGTCAAACCGTTAACGACACCGTTGGCAAGATCTTCACCGAGTTCCCGATTGCGGCTCCAGCGGCCAGTAAGTGAAGAAAAACCATCAAGTACGGCCGTTTGGCCGGCGTCACTTTCTTTTGTTTTTTGTGACCGTTTTCCTGGGCAGTTTGTTGTCAGCCTGCTCATCTGGCCTGCAGGTGCGCAGCGACAGCGATCCGGGGGCAAATTTCAGCCAATATAATTCCTATAACTTTTTCGATCCCATGGGCGTGGAGGGTGGTTACAATTCACCCGTTTTCGGGGAGCATTTCCGTGCCGCGATCAGTCGCGAGATGGGCCAGAGAAGATACCGGAAAACAGAATCCCCCGGCCTGCTGGTCAATGTTACGATTCGTGCGGATGACCAGGTCAAGATGACTTCGTACACCGCACCCTACATGAGTGGTGCATACTACAACCGTCCAGGTGGCGCCTTTTATGGCTCCAGCCTCGGCATGGGTGTTTCAGTCAGCCAGCGAGCGACAAAGGTCACCGAAATCTCGGTGTTTATTGATCTTGTTGATGTTGAACAACAAAAAGTAGTTTGGCAGGGTGTGGCTGTCCTTGATGCCAGTGACAAAGTAGCAAAACAACTTCGTGATGCCATTTATACTGCCGTGCACGAGGTTTTCAAGCAATACCCGTACACTGCAGGGCAATAAAATCCAGTTATATTCAAAGAAGCTCTGATCTGTTCAGGCGCCTCCCATTTTTTCTGCTTGCCTCAATGTTGCCGATACAGGTGCAACATACGAATTCATAAGCAGCTCAGGGGCACCTTTATGCCTATTTATCATTCCGACCACCTATAATTGCCGCCATGAACCTGACTCTGACTGAAAAAGGCCGCCATTTGCGCCGTACCAAAATTATTGCCACCCTTGGACCTGCAACCGATGACCGGGAAGTGCTGGAGGGCGTCATCCGGGCTGGTGCGGACGTATTGCGCCTGAACATGTCGCATGGGTCAGTGGAAGAGCACACAGCCCGCGCACGGATGGTGCGTGAAGTATCTTCCGGCCTTGGCCGCGAAGTCGCGCTGCTGGCAGATCTACAGGGTCCCAAAATACGCGTGGAGCGGTTCAAAAACGGCAGCGTTGAGTTATCGACCGGAGATGAATTCACGCTGGATGCCGGAGATGCCGCAACCCCGGGCGACAGCAATCGTGTCGGCGTCAGCTATCCCGGCCTGGTAAATGACGTTAATGCCGGCGACTTGCTGTTGCTGGATGACGGCATGATTTCCATGCATGTCAAATCCGTTGACGGTGGCCGGATTGTTTGTGAAGTGGAAAACGGGGGTATCCTCAAAGATCGCAAGGGACTGAACCTGCAGGGAGGTGGCCTCTCTCTTTCAGGAATCGCAGAGCATGATTTGCCGCATATTACGGCTGCTGCGGAAATGGAGGTGGATTACCTGGCGGTCTCATTCGCCAGTAACGCCGAAGACATGAACCGCGCGCGCAGGCTGTTACGAGCTGCGGGCAGCCAGGCTTCGTTGATAGCCAAGATTGAGCGCATGGAGGCCATTCATAATTTGGAAGAGATTTGTGATGCATCAGATGCCGTGCTGGTCGCGCGAGGTGATCTGGGCGTGGAAATCGGGGATGAGGAGTTGCCTGGCCTGCAGAAGCGGATCATCCAGACAGCCCTGAAACATAACCGGGTGGTGGCTACGGCTACTCAAATGATGCAGTCCATGATTGAAAATCCGATTCCCACCCGGGCCGAGGTGCTTGATGTGGCCAATGCGGTCATTGACGGCACGGACGCCGTGATGCTTTCCGCTGAAACCGCGGTAGGTAAGCACCCGGTCAAGGTAATCGAGGCAATGAACCGCATCTGCCTGGGTGCTGAGCGTCATTTTGACCGGGAGGGAGATATCACCCAGCTGAATGTCAGGTTTCAGCGAATTGACCAGGCCATTGCGATGGCGGCCATGTTTATGGCGACCAGTGTGCCGATAAAGGCGATTATCGCTCTGACCGAGTCCGGTTCAACCGCCCAGTGGTTGTCACGGGTGCAGTCATCGGTCCCGATCTATGCGCTTTCCCCCAATGAAGGAAGCCGGCGCCGGATGGCGCTGTTCCGCAATGTCTATCCCGTGCAACACCAGCCGAAAGGTAATGATATCGAGGAAGTCGTTGGGGAAGCGCTGCAGGTATTGTGGCGCATCGGTGCGGTTGCTGCCGGAGACCAGGTTATTCTGACCATGGGTGGCCGGATGGGTGACCAGGGTGGCACCAACACCCTGAGGTTGATCCGGGTTGACGAGGAAGGCGGGTATGACCACCAGACTGAACTCGATTTGTACCAGTCAGCCAGCTAGCCCGTATTATATTGTACGAAGGATCTAAAGACTTAGAGACAAACTCATCACAGGTCAGGATTATGAGCAACAGCTTTAAAGAAGCCGCATTGTACTATCACCGCCATCCGCGGCCCGGCAAGATAAAAATCACTCCGACCAAGGCCCTGACAACGCAGCAGGACCTTTCGCTGGCTTATTCCCCCGGAGTGGCGGCTGCCTGCGAACTGATTCACGAGGATCCGGCTGCAGTCAGCGAAATGACCGCCAGGGGCAACCTGGTGGGTGTGATCAGCGATGGCACGGCAGTGCTGGGGCTGGGCGATATCGGCCCACTGGCCGCCAAGCCGGTTATGGAAGGCAAAGCGGTGCTGTTCAAGAAGTTTGCGGATATTGATGTTTTCGATATCGAGATCGCCGAACAGGACCCTGAGAAGCTGATCGCAATTATCGCCTCACTGGAACCCACCTTCGGCGGTATCAATCTCGAGGATATCAAGGCCCCCGGAGCATTCACGATCGAGGCGGCGCTCAAGAAACGCCTCAAGATTCCCGTATTTCATGACGACCAGCATGGCACGGCAATCATCACGGCGGCGGCCGTGATCAATGCATTGCACATCGTCGGCAAGGACATTGGCGAAGTCACTCTCGCCGCATCCGGTGCCGGCGCTGCCGGCATTGCCTGCCTGGATCTGCTCGTACAGTTGGGGATGAACAAAGAAAACATCACCGTGGCCGACAGCCGGGGTGTGATTTATCCGGGCCGTGATGACAACATGGAACCGCACAAAGCTTCCTTTGCCCGGGATACAGAAATGCGTACGCTTGAAGAAGCTGTGAACGGGGCAGATGTTTTTCTTGGTGTGTCGGTAGGGGGAATGCTCAGCAAGGAAATGGTGGCAACCATGGCGGATCGGCCGATTATACTTGCCCTGGCCAATCCCGACCCGGAAATCCTGCCGGAACACGCAAAACAGGTGCGCCCTGATGCCATTATCTGCACGGGCCGGTCCGATTACCCCAACCAGGTCAACAATGTCCTGTGTTTTCCCTACATTTTCCGGGGGGCGCTGGATGCCGGCGCCACCACCATCAATGACGAGATGAAACTGGCCTGCGTCCGGGCCCTGGCGGAACTCACCAGGAAGGAAGTGCAACAGATTGGTCCTGCTTCCCAGCGGGATGAGTCATTGTCATTCGGGCCGGACTACATCATTCCGAAGCCATTTGATCCACGCCTTCTGGTTCAACTGGCCCCTGCCGTGGCGCAGGCCGCGATGGACAGCGGCGTGGCCACCAGGCCGATCGAGAACATGGCTGCTTATCGCGCATCCCTTGATGCATTCGTTTTCCGCACCGGCCTGTTGATGAAACCGGTGTTCGATGCCGCGAAGCGCAATCCAATGCGCGTGGTTTATGCAGAAGGAGAAGAACCGATGGTGTTGAGGGCGGTGCAGTCCATTGTCGACAACGGCATCGCGAAACCCATCCTGATCGGCCGTCCGAAGGTCATTGAACACCGGATCAAAAAATTTGGTCTGCGAATCGAGCCGGGCAAGGATTTCGAACTCGTCAACCCTGAGTCCGACCCGCGTTATTGGGACTACTGGACAAGCTATCATGCCATAATGGAGCGCCGGGGTATTTCCCCCGATACAGCCAAGGCTATTGTTCGTACTCGAACGAGTGTCATTGCGGCACTGATGGTTCACCGTGGTGAGGCCGATGCATTGATTACAGGTATTGTGGGCCGCTTCCGCAAAAAGCTACAGTACGTGATGGACGTGATTGGAAAACAGGACGGTACGGATGTGATTGCAGCCATGTCTGCTTTGAATACATCGGAAGGGGCTTATTTTATTTGCGACACTGACGTCAATTCCGACCCGAGCGCCAGCGAAATTGCCGAAATTACCATGATGGCCGCGGAGAAAATAAAAATCTTTGGTATACGGCCGCGCATCGCCCTGTTGTCGCACTCTTCTTTTGGCAGTTACGAGGATAAATCGGCACGCAAGATGAAGAAGGCGCTGGAGATATTGCGGGAGAAGGCGCCCGACCTGGAAATTGACGGTGAGATGACCGCCGACATGGCGCTGAATGAAGAATACCGAAAGCAGGTGTTCCCCAATTCACGGCTGCATGGCCCGGCCAACCTTCTGGTCGTGCCAAATCTCGATTCAGCGCACATCGCTTTTGGACTGGCCCGGGCTGTCAGCAATTCCGTAACGGTCGGCCCCATTCTGCTTGGCGCCGCCATGCCGGTACACGTGATGACGCCATCCGCATCGGAGCGCCGCGTCATGAACATGACGGCCATCGCGGTCGTGGATGCTCAGATCCATCAGAGCAGGCGCGATGCTGAAGCAAGCCGGACAGGAGACGTTGAATGACCCAGATAACCGACAAAGTCAAAGACGATATCGATCCGCTGGAGACGGGAGAGTGGATTGATTCCCTGCGGGCAGTCATCGAACGGGAAGGACCCGGCAGAGCCCATTTCCTGCTGGAAAAGCTGGTTGATTACACCAGGCGCTCTGGCGGTTATTTACCCTATGATGCAACCACCGCGTACATCAACACGATTCCGGCACAGATGGGCGCACCCCACCCCGGGAACACGGAACTGGAATACCGTATCCGCTCGATCATCCGCTGGAATGCAATGGCCATGGTGGTGCGGGCCAGCAAGCGGGGCGGCGAACTGGGAGGCCATATCGCCAGTTTTGCCTCAGCGGCGACGCTGTACGACATAGGTTTTAACTATTTCTTCCGGGGAGCGGATCATCCAGGCGGAGGAGACCTGGTGTATATCCAGGGTCATTCATCACCGGGAATTTATGCACGGTCCTACCTTGAAGGCCGGATATCGGAGGAACAACTGGACGGCTTTCGCGAGGAAACCGGCGGGCATGGCCTGAGTTCATACCCGCATCCCTGGCTGATGCCGGATTACTGGCAATTTCCGACGGTTTCCATGGGACTTGGGCCCATCATGGCCATTTACCAGGCAAGATTCCTCAAGTATTTACATGATCGGGGTATTGCCGATACCTCTGATCGCAAAGTCTGGTGTTTCCTCGGTGACGGCGAGACCGATGAGCCGGAGTCACTGGGAGCCATCTCCCTTGCCGGCAGGGAGAAACTGGACAACCTGATTTTCGTCATCAACTGCAACCTCCAACGGCTTGATGGCCCGGTCCGTGGCAACGGCAAGATCATCCAGGAGTTGGAAGG
>JAIVWI010000003.1:0-50193 GCA_048636595.1 Oceanospirillum sp.
CGCACCCAGATGCCGGCTTCTTTCATCAATGCTCTGGCCATATCACGCCCAACGGCAAAGCCCAGGGCACGCAGACCTTCGGACATCCGCCGACTACCGTAAGTGTACTTACTGGCCTGGGCCAACTGTTTGATCCAACTCAGCAGCTTCAGGCGATCCGGATCATCGGGGCGCTCACTGCGCTTCAGATAATCATAGAATCCAGCCGTTGATACGCCCAGCAGCCGACACATCAGTGCCACCGGATAGGCCTTCCTCTGTTGGGCAATGAAACGAAATCTCATTTCGATTCTTTGGCGAAGAAGGCCGTCGCTTTTTTTAGGATTTCACGCTCCATCCGCAGCTGCCGGTTCTCAGCTTTCAAACGGCGCAACTCCAATTGTTCCGGGGTGAGTTTACCGTTGCCGCGGAAGGCGCCTTCCAATTCGGTAGCTTCCATCTTCCAGCGGCCAAGCATATTGGTATTAAGGCCCAGGTTGCGGGCCGCCTCTGCGATTGAATAGCCTTGTTCTGTGACCAGCCGAACTGCGTCCAGCTTAAATTCCTTGCTGTACCTCTGTCTCTTTTTCATAGATTCCTCCAGTTGAGTAATTTACTCTTAACTGGAGTGTCCGGGGAAGCCCGACCAGCTCAGTTTATGCCGTGTCCTGGATGAAGACCTCTTACTTCGAAAGGGCGCGCTAACAAGTAACACAGCAAATAGGTCAACAGCGATGCTGGAATTCACACCTCCCCCGCCACCTCTCCAATCGCTGACAATTCCGGCAACTCATGCAATATGCACACTTTACTCGTTACATCACACCAGGGTCTGTTAACAAACCTTAATCTGCGGGAGATACCTGCAGCCAGAAGGTCACCGGCCCGTCGTTGACCAGGCTGACTTTCATGTCTGCACCGAAGACCCCCGTTGCGACATCATCCATCTCCAAACGGGCCTGCTGGACCAGGTATTTAAACAAACGCCGGCCCTCCGACGGTTCGGCGGCCGGAGTGAAACTGGGCCGGTTGCCGCTGTTTGTATTTGCGGCCAGGGTAAACTGGGGCACCAGCAACAGGCCGCCTTCGGCCTGCTGTACGTTGATGTTCATCCGGTGCGCATCATCTGGAAACATCCGGTAAGCAAGTACGCGTTGCAACAATCTGTCCGCCTGTTTCTCGCTGTCACCGCGCTCAATGCCAATCAGGGCAAGTATGCCTTTTTTGGTCTCTCCCACCATTTTTTCATTAACATGAACTGCGGCTTCGGATACTCTCTGTAACAATGCAATCATGGGATTCAATTAATCTGGTTTATCGGCCCGCCCATGTTAACAGGGACGTGTCTGCCTGCGCGTACATCCCCACCTCACACAAGCAAAAAACATGACTGTTCTTCTCGTAAAATCCATCCTCTGGCTGCTGAGCCTGATGCCGGCGGGCATGCCATACCGGCTGGCGGAAAGAAGTGCTGGTTTGTGGATGTACCTGTCCCCGACAAAAAGACACACCGCCGAGCGCAATTTACTGCGTTGTTACCCGGATTTGAGTGATGGGGAACGTGCACAACTGGTGCGTGACAGTTTTCACCATTACCTTTGTTCCATCCTGGAAACCGGTCACAACTGGTACTGGCCGCAGGAGCGCCTGCAGGCCAAGTGTGACGGGATTTTCGGTTTAGATTTGGCCCTGGACGCCCTTTCAACCGGGCGGGGGCTGGTAGTTTTGGCGCCGCACTTTGGCGCCTGGGAATACCTGGGAGTTTTCCTGCAACAGTATCCGGACATCGCAATCCTGTATAAACCACCTTCAAATCCCAGGCTTGCGAAAGCTTTGCTGGAGAGCAGGCGGCGCGGCGGCGCAAACCTCATACCCGCAACGGCCGCCGGCCTGCGCCAACTCTACGCCCACATCAGGGCGGGCAAAGGTGCGGGTATCCTGCCCGATCAGCAGCCGTCCAGCGGAAAGGGAAGATTCGCCCCGTTCTTTGGAATGCAGGCACTGACCGGTGTCCTCACGCCGCGAATCGTGCAGCGAACCAACTGCGTGGTGTTGTTGGCCGCATGTGAAAGACTGCCGGGTGGGCGCTACCGCGTACACTTCATGCCGGCCGATGAAGAGATTCATTCCAGTGACATGCTGACGGCGCTCACGGCGGTAAACCGGGGCGTGGAACGATGTATAGCTATCGACCCGGCGCAGTACCTGTGGAGTTACAAACGGTTCAAGATCCGCCCGGAGGGCGAACCGCCGTTCTATGATTGAATTGTAAGAGCGTCCTTGGGCGCGACCTGCCCAGAGCCTGTCGGCCGCAAGCGACCTCTTACAGTTTTTGTAAGAGCGTCCTTGGGCGCGACCTGCTCAGAGCCTGTCGGCCGCGAGCGACCTCTCACATCAGTTTGCTCCTGCAAAATAAGCACGCGTCCGGGAACTGGTTACGGCTTAGTCGCGCCAGAAGGCAGGCGTCAGTATCACCAGCAGGGTATAGATTTCCAGACGTCCCAGCAGCATGGCAATGCTCAGGATGACTTTTGCCATATCACTCAGTTCCGCATAGTGGGGCCCGGCCTGACCCAGTGCGGGCCCCAGGTTCGTAATGCATGCGCCAACCGCCGAATACGCGGTTTCAGCACCCAGACCCGTGGCCGTCAGTGCCATGGTCATAACGACGAAACTTGCTATGTAGAGAAAGAAAAATCCCCAAACGGCGCTGATGACCGTGTCGGAAGTTTTCTGACCGCCGATTTTGACCGGGATGATGGCGTGGGGGTGAATCAGGCGCAGGAATTCGCGGATGGACTGCCTGTACAAAAGAATGATCCGGTAGACTTTCATGCCCCCCGCCGTGCTGCCGGCACAGCCACCGATAAACGCGATACAGATCAGCAGGACCGGTAAAAAACCGGGCCAGGTGTGAAAGTCCGCAGTGGTGAATCCGGTCGTCGTCATCGCGGATATGGCCTGGAAACCGCCGTATCTGAATGAAGCGGCAAGAGAATCGTAGTGGCCGGTGAAATAGAGGCCAAGGCTTGCGAGGATGACAAAAGCCAACAGCAACCACAAGTAAACTTTGAGTTCCGGATCCAGGAAATAAGGTTGAGCGCTCGCCCTGCGCCAGGCGGTGAAATGCAGGGAAAAATTGACCCCGGCAATGATCATGAAAACGACGGCCACCATCTCCAGTGTCGGATTGTTCCAATACGCCAGGCTATCGTCATGGGTGGAAAACCCTCCAATCGCCACCGTACTGAAAGCATGGCCCACCGCATCGAATAGTTTCATCCCGCCCAGCCAGTAAGCGAACACGCAAATGACCGTGATGCCGAAGTAAATCAGCCACAAAGCTTTTGCCGTTTCGGCGATGCGCGGCGTGAGTTTGTGGTCCTTCATCGGCCCGGGTGTTTCAGCCCGGTACATCTGCATGCCGCCAATCCTCAACATGGGCAGGATGGCCACGGCCAGGACGATGATGCCCATGCCGCCCAGCCACTGTAACTGCTGGCGATAGTACAGCACCGCCCTGGGCAGGTCGTCGATATGCGTAATGATGGTTGCGCCGGTGGTGGTCAGGCCCGACATGGATTCAAACACAGCATCGACATAGCTGATTTCGGGTGCTGTCAGCAGTAAAAAAGGCAGGGCTCCAACCAGCACCAGCGCCAGCCAGGCTGCTACGACGATCAGGAAACCATCACGCAGGCGAAGTTCTTTCGTAGCCTTCCGGACCGGCAGGAAAATCACGGCTCCGGTCAGCAGCAGAATGCCGGCACTGAGCAGGAACAGGTTTACCGTACCGTCCTCGTACCAGAGGGAAACCAGTACCGGTGGCAACATCATCAGGCTGGAACCTGCGATCAGGAATCCCACAACCCTTTGAACGGCAGCCAATCTCATCAGATCAGTTTATACAGTGCATTGGGGTCAGACAAAAAGCGCGCTGACCTGGAAAAGTCGTTCCACGGCGGCAATCTGGCGTTTGTCAGGCACGAACAGGATGACGTGGTCGTGTTCCTGAATCACCGTGTCGTGATGCGCGATGATGACTTCATCACCCCGGACCACAGCAGGTATGGTTGTGCCTGGGGGCAGGTCGATTTCCTCTATGGCCCTGCCCACTACTTTTGAACTCCTCATGTCGCCCAGGGCAATGGCCTCGATGGCTTCCGCCGCTCCCCGCCTGAGGGAGTGGACACGCACCATATTGCCTCGCCGGATATGGGTTAACAGGGCGCCAATGGTTATTTGTTGCGGTGAAACGGCGATATCGATCGATCCGGTTTCAATCAGGTCAACGTAGGCGGCCCGGTTGACCAGGGCAATGACTTTTTTTGCCCCCATCTTCTTGGCCAGCATGGAAGACAGGATATTGTCTTCGTCATCGTTGGTCAGCGCACAATAGATGTCCGTGGTGTCGATGGCTTCTTCGCGCAGCAAATCGACATCGGAGCAATCGCCAACCAGCACAATGGCCTTTTCCAGGTTTTCAGCAATCGCTTCGGCCCGATCGAAATTATGTTCAATGATTTTCACGTGGTGCCGGCTTTCCAGGTGCCGGGCCAGGTTGAAGCCGATATTTCCTCCACCACCCAGGATGATTCTGCGGGCTGGATTGCCCAGGGGGCGCAGCTCTTTCATCATGGTTCGAATGTTGCGCCGGGCCGCCAGGAAAAAGACTATGTCATTTTCCTCGATGACGGTGCTGCCGTCCGGAATGATGGTTTTGTCCTGCCGGTAGATTGCTGCGATGCGTGCATCTGCGTCCGCCGGCATGTGCTCACGCAGGGTTTGCAGGCGGTGTCCGACCAGTGGGCTGCCGGCATAGGCCTGGGTGGCCACCAGCTGCGCGCGCCCATCGGCAAAATCCAGTACCTGCAGAGCACCGGGGTATTCAATCAGCCGGGCGATGTGTTCTGTCACCAGCCCTTCCGGGCTGATCAACACATCAACAGGACAATGTTCGCGGTTGAACAACTCGGCATTCTCGGTGTAGTCCGAAGAACGGACCCGGGCAATTCGGGTGGGTGTGTTATACAGGGTGTAGGCGACCTGGCAGGCCGTCATATTGACCTCGTCGCTGTTGGTCAACGCGATGATGAGATCGGCGTCTTCGATACCGGCACGAACCAGGACTTTGGGGTGTGAAGCGTGACCGATTACGCCCCGGATATCCAGGCGGTCCTGCAGTACTTTCAAATTGGCGGCATCAATATCAACAACCGTGATGTCGTTTTCTTCGTTAGAGAGGCTGTGGGCTATCGTTGAGCCAACCTGGCCAGCGCCCAGCACGACTATTTTCATGTTGAATCCCCCTTTCGCGCAGCTGTTTTTGGATCAATACCCAGGGCCCGGAGCTTTCGGTACAAATGAGTGCGTTCCATGCCTACGGCTTCGGCCAGCTTACCCACGCTTCCGCCAGTTTCACGTAACTTGTAGGCGAGGTATTCACGCTCAAACTGTTCGCGGGCTTCACGCAAGGGCAGATCGAAGATTTTTGGATGTTGTGGCCCGGCGGCCGCTGGTGAACCGGGGTTCTCGCGCAGCGCATTTTCAACATCATCAACCGTAACTTCACCATCACCACCGAGAATCAGCAGACGTCTCACCAGGTTGCCCAACTCGCGAAGGTTGCCCGGCCAGCCGTGGTTGCGAAGCCGGTTCTGGGCTGACACTGAAAACGGACGATAGGGCAGGTTCTCATGATTGGGAAACCATTCCGCATAAAACCGGACCAGCTCGGGGATATCATCTTTCCGCTCGCGCAGCGGTGGTACCTGCATGGGTAGTACGTTCAGCTTGTAATACAGTTGTTGCAGCAAGGAGTCTTCCTGCGACCGCTTGATCAGGTCAGTGCTGCCACTGGCGATCACACGGCAATTTGACGCCAGTCTGCTGCTGCCTCCTTCGTGTAAATAATGATCCGATTCCAATACCTGATTGATGATTCTCAAAGCATCTGCCGGGATATCCTGCAGTTCCGGAATGAACAGGCTGCAATCGCGGGCCTGTTCAAATGCACCCCGCTCGCTCCCATCATCTTTTTCTTTGCCCAGCATGAATGCTCGCAGCATCTCCGGTTTGAGATCAGCGGGATCCAGAACGACAAATTCACCGTCACGATTGCTGCATTTATGGATAAATCGAGCCAGGGTTTCACGTCCGCTGCCTGGCTCGCCGGTAATGAGTACGGGGGATTCATGCCTGGCTGCCTGTTCCGCCTTTTTCCTTAGCACTTGCATCAGGGCGCTGCTACCGATGGGTTCACTGGCGGCCGGCGGGGCTGTGCGACTGGCGGGTTTCTCCTGGGCCTGGCGGGAATCCAGCGCCTGGCTGACGACTGAAAGCAGCCTGGCCAGGGAAACAGGTTTTTGTATGAAGTCGTATGCTCCCAGCCGCGTAGCCTCAACGGCGGTTTCAACTGTGCCATGACCGGACATGATCACCACCGGACAATCCGGTTTGCCGCCTGCGGACCACTCTTTAAGCAGCGTGATTCCATCGACGTCCGGCATCCAAATGTCGAGCAGTACGAGATCCGGTTTTTTACGGGCGAAAGCCGTTCGTGCTGCTGCCCCATCCTCCGCTACCGTGACCTCGTAGCCCTCATCCTTCAGGATTTCGCACACGAGTTCCCGGATATCCGGTTCGTCATCAACGACTAATATATTGGCTTGATCCATCGGAAAATCTTATATGTGTTGTATCGACGCAACATGCTACTCCAATAAAAACGGTCTGCCTACTGCTCATTTTTTCAGGTCAAGCGGGAAACGGATGCTGACTACGGCACCGCCTTCGGGAGGGTTGGACAGGGAAATTTTTCCGTTGTGTTCGCTGACGATTTTGCGGCAAATGGCCAGGCCCAGTCCGCTGCCACTGGATTTGTTGGTCACGTGAGGTTCGAACGGGTCGTCCAGTACAACCTCCGGAAAGCCAGGACCGTTGTCCATCACTTCCAGCTCCAGTTCTGCCGGGTGATCATTGCCGCTTACACGGCTCGTTATCCGGATTGAAACCGGATCACCTTTGCTGGCCTCCTGTGCATTCCTGAACAGGTTATGCAACATTTGACGCAGACGGCCGCTGTCGGCGGCGAACCCATCCGGTCCCGGGCAAAGCTGCAATGAGAATTGCATTTGCGACTCTCCCTGCTGATACAGGGTAACCACTTCTTTAACCAGTTCATCCAGCCTGACAGCAGTGCGGCTAAGGACCGGTTCCCGGGCATAGTCGCCAAAAGCATCAACCAGGGTTCGCAGGGCCTCGACCTGGGCCACGATCGTGTTTGAAGCGCGTTCCAGCAATTCGCTGTCCCCGGGTTCAAGCTTGTCACTCAATTTCATGCGCAGCCGTTCAGCAGCCAGGCGGATGGGCGTCAGCGGGTTCTTGACCTCGTGCGCAAGCCGGCGTGCAACTTCAGACCAGGCCGCGTCCCTCTGGGCCTGGTTCAGGATGGTCACATCGTCGAACACGACGACCTGGCCATGAGCTGCCACTTCGCCTGGCAGGGCAATATTGGGCAAAACAGAACCCCTCATCAGCAATACCAGCGGCGCTTCCGCTCCTTCCAGCCGGATTTCCTGCTGCCACTCAGTCTTGCCACGGGCAATCTGGCGCCTGATCGCGGAGACAAACGGGTCAAGGAATGGCGCGATGCTGGAAAGGTTTTCCAGGGGTTGTGCGGCCGGACGACCTTCCGCCAGTGCCGCGGCGAAACCAGCGGGTAGTCCCAGGATTTGCCGGCACGAGGCGTTGGCTGTGATTATGGTTCCTTCGTCATCCAGCGTGAGCACGCCGGATGAAAGGTTGCCCAGCACGGTTTCGAGGTATTCACCCTGGGCCTGGAGTTCAGCCCGGCTTTCTTCGGCGGACTGGCTGGCTGTTTTCAATGCCAGGGTCATGTCGTTGAAAGAACTGACCAGAAAACCGATCTCATCCTTGTCGCTGGCTTCGACTTCACGGCCGAAATCCCCTGCGGCGACCTGCCGGGTCGCCATTGAAAGTCGCGACAGCGGTGACACCATTCTACGTGCGGCAGTCAGGGCTGCCAGTATCGCCAGCAGGATAGTGAGCAACAGCACCAGTGACAGGATCAGCAGAAAGCTCTGCTTCAGGGAAGTCCGCAGGTAACTGACATTCTGGTAGCGGTGGTACTCCTGTTCGATGGAGCCGGTAAGGGAAGTGATGTTGTCCGGCAGGGGATAAATGGCCTGCAGGATACGGGAGGACGATCCGGGATAGGTGGCTGGCATTAACTGAATCACGCGAATTTGGAGACCGCCGTCAAGGGTTGGTTCGGCTGCTGCGAATTCGCCTCTTTCGCTGGTCTGCAGCAATGCAAAGTCACCGGGGCGTTCGGGCAGGCCGGTCAGGGCGTTGATATTGGCGGTTGCCAGCAACGTACCGCTTGGTTCCATCACGGACAGTTCCACCGGGCCGGCGGCCCTTACCCGGCTGAGCAGTGCCCGGCGTAACATTTCCCCGTCTTCGGGCAGCAAGCCCAGGTCGGCGGCGACCTCACGGAGCTGGTTCCTGACCTCAAGGGTGCGTGTGTCCAGAAACTCCTGGCCAAGCTGGAGTGAATCGGCCAGCGCCGCCTCCACCTGGACATCAAACCAGCTGTCAATGGTGCTGGTGAGGAACCAGGCTGAGAAGAAATACACAATCAGCGCAGGCGGCAGGGACAACATCAGGAAATTTCTAACCCAGCGGGCGGCCAGCCGGGCGCCGGGTTCTTCTGCTCGAACCCGGCGGAGGAGCGTGATCAAGCGGTGGGCAATAGTCCAGAGAAGGATCACCAGGACCAGCACGGTGACCATCAGCACCCAGACATAATTGTCGTCAAGAAAAGTAGTTTTCGTGCCCGGGGAGCCCTGCTGCACACCACTGACCAGGAACAGGGCAATCAGCAACGACAACAGTATCGCCACCAGGCTCAGCAAGCGCTTCAGCCGCTTGTTCCTCTTTTCAGCTGCCATGTTCGCTTTCTACCGGCCATATCGTCCAGTCCGAATCGTGCCGCCATTGTGCGGAGAAAAGCATTGGCAGGCGCATGGGTGGCGGCATCTTTTTTTGATCCAGGTGGATTCTCGCCAGCAACTCATAACTTCCTTCCGGCAGATCGTCCTTGCTCAATGACTGCTTGACCGTGGACAACTCAGCCAGCAGATGGCGCAACCTCGGGAATGACCTGATTTCAGCCGCACCCGGTTGAGTCAGTTGATAGTGATTGATCAGCGGCAGATAACGAATTTCGTAGTTGTAGATGTTTTCTTTAACCGGGCTCCGGCTCCCGGTATGCCGGATAAGCAGTTCCAGTTGCAGAGTCAGCGGAACGCCGTGTACCAGGGCTTCTCTCGCTTCACTGCTCAGCGCGAGCTTCTGGTGCACGGTCACGTCGAGGTGGCCGTTTGACCAGTTCGTTTCGATCTGTCCCAGTTCAAAATAACGGTCATCCGCCTGTTGCGCACATCCTGCAATCAGTACACAAATGAGTACGAAAAACTTAGTCTGTTTTACGTATGCGGGCATAATAGAATCCGTCCATTTCCTCCATGCCGGGCAGAATCTGCCGGCCAAAACCCTGCTTCCGGCCCCATTCAACTTCCAGGGGCAGAGCCTCAGCATCGGCATGTTCTGCCATAAAGCGACTGATTTGCTGATTGTTTTCATCTGCCAGTACCGAGCACGTTGCATAGACAAGGATACCGCCCGGTTCCAGCAGTGGCCACAGGTGTTGCAACAACCTCTCCTGCGTCCGCACTACCTTTTCCAGTTGCTCTATGGTTCTCAGCCACTTAATTTCAGGGTGCCTGCGAATCACGCCGGTAGCGGTGCAGGGGGCATCCAGCAGTATCCGCTGGTACATAACGCCGTCCCACCAGGATGACGGGTCCGCGGCGTCACCGGTCAGCAACTTCAGGCCGGCCCTCTGCGCAAAGCCAAGCCGGTTAATATTCTCCCGCACTTGCGCCAGGCGGGTTTTATTGAGTTCCACGGCGGTCATTTCAATGGTGGGAAACCGCTCCAGGATATGGCAGGTTTTGCCGCCGGGGGCTGCGCAAGCGTCCAGTACCCGGAGGTGGTCACCCAGTTCCAGCAGGTCAGCGGCCAACTGGGCGGCGGGATCCTGCACGGAAACCAGCCCTTCGGAGAAACCCGGGATGCTGGAAACGGGGGCGGGCGGGCTCAGTTTAACGGCATCGGGGGCGCTCGGGTGACTGCTTACGGCGAACCCGCCGCTGCTGAGCAGGTTTGTTAGGTCATTTTGCTCTTGTTTTGACCGGTTGATTCGCAACCACAAGGGTGCAGCGCGATTGTTTGCCTGCACGATTTCCTGCCAGTCATCCGGCCAGTCCGCCTGTAATTTTTGCAGCAGCCAGGCGGGGTGTGCAAATCGTTCCGGCTGGTTTTCCAGTTGATCCAGCCATTGCCGGCTCTCTCTCTGGAAACGCCGTAATACCGCGTTGATAACAGCTACAGCCCAGGCTTTTCCAAGCAGCCGGGCGCATTCTGCGGTTTCGTTAATCGCCGCGTGCGGCGCCGTGCCATCATGGCTTAGCTGGAAGAGTCCAATCAGGATCAGGCGGTGGATGTCCCTGTCACGTTTTTTCAGTGGTTTGCGCAACAGCTGGCCCGACAGCCATTCCAGGCTGTTGAGCCAGCGGCACACGCCGTAAGCCAGGTGCCTGGCGAATGACCGGTCGCGCTCATCCACCAGCGCAGCGGAGCTGTCGGCATCGGACAGGCTCTGGCCTTTGTCCAGTACGTTTGCGAGGGTTTTGATGGCGCTTAGCCGGGGGCTGTTTTTAGCCATCCAGGCGGCCAGGCAGGCTGCGGGAATTGAGGTATTCCGCTGTGCTTATTCGTTTTCCACCGGGCCTTTGCAATTCCAGCAGGCGTAAAATCTGCTCACCGGTAGCGATGTCAATGCCGGCTTTGTTTGCCAACAACACCGTTCCCGGTTCCTTGTCATGATCCAATTTTTCATGTGCGGCGCGCCAGATGCGCGTACGCTCTCCGTTGATGGTGCACCAGGCAACCGGCCAGGGGTTAAATGCACGGACTTTCCGTTCCAGTTGCTGAGCCGGTTCCTGCCAGTTGATCTGCGCTTCTGCTTTCAGTAATTTCCGCGCGTAGCTGAGTCCCTGTTCGGCCTGCCTGACCGGTTCTGGTGGTGCGCCCCCGGCCAGAGCTTCAATACAGCTTAACAAGGCATCGGCGCCCGCTTCCGCCAATTTGTCATGCAGGGAGCCGCCGGTTTCGCTTTCGCCAATGGGCACGGTGACACGATGCAGCACCGGCCCGGTGTCAAGTCCCTCATCCATTTGCATGATACAAACTCCCGTTTCGGAATCTCCGGCCTCAATGGCGCGCTGAATGGGTGCTGCGCCACGCCAGCGGGGAAGCAAAGAGGCATGTATGTTCCAGCAGCCATGCGCCGGCACGTCCAGAATGGTTGGCGGCAGGATCAGCCCGTATGCGACGACAATCAACAGGTCGGGTTGAAGTGCTGAAATCTGTTCTGCCGCATCAGGTCCTGCCAGAGATACTGGCTGATGCACCGGTATATTTGCCACTTCCGCCGCTTGTTTGACCGGGCTTGCCTGCAAGCGGCGGCCCCGTCCCGCCGGCCGGTCCGGCTGGGTAAGGACGGCTAATGGTCTGAAGCCATGGCCAAGCAGTCGGCGCAGGGCCGGGACGGCGAAATCAGGCGTGCCGGCAAAAATCAGCCGTAAATTCGGATCGTTTGACATGTGGGTTACTTCATATCAGTTACGTCGGGTGGCTTACATTCGGGCCCCGGTGGTGTTCTTGATTTCCTGCCGGCGCTGCTTTTCCAGTTTTTTACGAACCATGCGTTGTTTGAGTGGCGACAGGTAGTCAACAAACAATGTTCCCTTCAGGTGATCCATTTCGTGTTGAAAGCACACCGCGTGCATGCCATCCAGTTCTTTCTCAAATGGATTCCCGTCCTGGTCCCGGGCAGAAATGCGGATTTTTTCCGCGCGGCTGACTTCCGCGTAAATTCCAGGTACAGAGAGGCAGCCTTCTTCGCAGGTTTCACTGCCTTCGCTTTCTATTATCCAGGGATTGATGTAAATATGGGGCTGATCCCGGGTTTCACTGACGTCAAGAACCAGCAATTGTTTGTGAATATTCACCTGTGTGGCCGCCAAACCGATCCCCTGGGCTGAATACATGGTTTCAAACATATCGTTAATCAGACGGCCCAAATTGGCGTCAAAAGCCTCTACAGGCCTTGCAACCGTTCGAAGACGGGGGTCCGGGAATTCAAGAATATCCAGATTGGCCATAGAGTTACACGCGCAAAAAAATAATTTAGGTGAACTTTGCTCCAGTATTTACTATGATAGCTAAAGGCGGCCCCTGTTCGCCAGAGTAAAAACTGACCGCATCTACAAGATGGCTGGATGCCTACTAGAGAGGAAGGAACGTGATCAGAAAACTCATACTCATCGCTTTTACCGCACTTTTGGCCGGCGTAGTTATGGCACAGGACGTGTCAATACGCTCCGATCATCCTGACGAATATGTCGTGGTCAAGGGAGATACCTTGTGGGATATATCCGGGAGATTCCTGGATAAACCCTGGCAATGGCCCTCGATCTGGCACGCCAATCCGCAAATTGCGAACCCACATCTGATTTATCCCGGCGACACTCTTTCGCTGGTTTATATCGATGGTGTTCCGCAATTGAGGTTACGCCGGGGCAACACGATCAAGCTCAGTCCTACTGCGCGTGTGGTTGACCGTGAACCCATTCATGCCATTCCTTTTGATTCGATCAAACCGTTCATTCGCAACATCAGGGTGTTATCACCCGGTGAATTCGAAGGATTGCCCTATATCCTGGCCAATAACGAAGATCGCATGAATGCAACCTACTCGGATCAGACTTACGCCAGAGGCCTCGACGCCCAGGTCGGTGAGGAATTGGTCGTTGTCCGTTTACACAGCATCTACGACGCCCTTGGTAATCCGCCGGAAACACGTCGTGTCAGGCCCCAGGAGCACTGGAAAGTGGTGCCCAACGTATGGGATGACAATGAAAGCCTGTGGGACACCACACATCCATGGAACCACAAAGCGAAGAACCCGATTGGCTACGAGATGATCGAAGTCAGCCGCGTGCGTGTAAGCCAGGCCGGGGAGATTTCCGTCCTGGATATTATCCAGGATCGTACAGAGGTCAAGCCGGGAGACTTTATACTACCGGCAAGTGACATGGGGTATGAAAGCACTTTCTACCCGCGTGCGATGGATTCGACTCCTGATGGTCTCCGGGTTCTTGCCACTTCCGGTCAGAAAGTCGGTGTAGGCACTTTCCAGATCGTCTCCATCAACGGGGGTAGCAGGCAGGGCCTGGAGTCAGGCCATGTTTTCGCTTCATACCGGCCGGGTAAGAAAGTCAGGGACCGCTCCGGTTACCGCTACGGCAGTTTCCATGAAGACGCAAAAGTCCGCCTGCCGGAGATGTTCGATGGTCTGATAATGGTCTTCAGGACATTCGACGACATCAGCTACGGCATAGTCATGAGTGGTTCTACACGGGTTGTGCAGGAATTTGATCGTCTGCGTGATCCGGACGGACGTTTGTAGCCTGCTGTAGGCAATTTTCTGCTGGCAGCAAATATTGGGGACTGCCGCCACGAAGCAGAAAGACTGGCTCATTGCAATTCGCGCCCCCCGTACGGGGGGCGTACGCCTTATCCAGCTTGTTGAAGATCTGGGTGGTATTGACGTGGTCGTCTCGGCCGGACACGCAGTACTCAAACGCGCCGGGCTGGATGACACTACGATAACAGCGTTCAGGAATTACGATGCCGGCCTGCTCGAATCCGACACTGAATGGCTGGCAACACCGGCTCATCACCTGCTGACCTGGGATAGCGATCAATACCCCGCACTTCTGCGGGACATTCCTTCGCCCCCGGCGGCGTTGTTTGTAGACGGTGATCCTGACGTCTTGTGGCAACCGCAGGTCGCGGTAATCGGCAGCAGAAATCCGACCGCGGGCGGCAGGGATAATGCCCTGGATTTCGCGGCAGAATTATCCCGCCAGGGTCTGACGGTCACCAGCGGAATGGCCAGTGGCATCGATTCCATTGCGCATGGTGCGGCACTGGATGCGGGTGGTTATACGGTTGCCGTCGCAGGCACCGGGCTGGATATCGTGTACCCGGCCAGCGGTCGTGACCTGGCATCGAGAATTTGTCAGCAAGGCGCGCTGGTCTCCGAATTTCCACCGGGAACACCGGCCAGGCGATCGCATTTCCCTTCCAGGAATCGCATCATTTCAGGTCTCAGCCTGGGTGTTCTCGTCATCGAAGCCGGGCTGAACAGCGGCACGCTGATTACGGCACGCATGGCGGGCAACCAGGGCCGGGATGTATTCGCCCTGCCGGGTTCGATCCATAACCCGATGTCCAAGGGCTGCCACCGCCTGATCCGGGAAGGTGTACGGCTGGTTGAGAATGTCGCCCAGATCATGGAAGAATTGGCGCCCATGGCCGGTCAGTTGGCTGGAGAGCTGGAAAAACAGTTGGAACAACCCGAACAGGGGGTACTTGAGATTAGCGGGCAGGAGCCCCAACTGGAGCAGGATCCTGATTATCGACTGTTATGGTCCTGCCTTGGCTTCGATCCCAAGCCGGTGGACTCGATAATTGAACAAAGCGGATTGACGGCGCGCGCCGTCTCGGCCATGCTTCTAATGCTGGAGTTGAGAGGAAAGGTTGAGGCCCATCCAGGAGGAGCCTACAGCCGAAAATAACGAGGTTAATAATGAAAGAAAATGTACTCGACGTCCTGATGTACCTGTTCGAGAATTATTTGTACGATGAACCTGAAGATGAGCCCGACCGTGCTTCCATGGAAGAGAACTTGCACGAAGCCGGGTTCAGCAACGGCGAAATCGGTAAAGCATTCAACTGGCTTGATGGCCTGGCTGAACAGCGTTTTCAGCCCGAATTCAAAATGCAGACCGATCAACCCATTCGTATTTTCGTGGATTCCGAAACCAACCGTATTGATACAGCCTGCCTGGATTTCATAATGTACCTTTCGAATGTGGACATCCTTGACCCACAGCGCCGGGAACTGGTCATCGACCGCTTGCTGGCCCTGGAGAGCGATGAAATAACGCTGGACGATGTGAAATGGGTGGTGTTGATGGTGCTGTTCAACCAGCCCGGGCAGGAAGCCAATTACGCCTGGATGGAAGACATGATGTTTGACACAGAGCAAGACTACCGCCATTAATATATAGGGCGTTTGCGGTTTGGCCGCATATTTGCCCGCAATTAACCCCGGAATTGAATAGCGAAATGTTTCGCTTGTGAGTGTGAGGATTTAGTCATCAAACTGCTGATCGTAGAATCGCCCGCCAAGTCGACCACCATCAACCGGTACCTGGGACCGGATTTCCAGGTCCTGGCTACCTATGGTCATGTCAGGGATTTACCCTCGAAGGATGGCGCGGTTGATCCCGATAACGATTTCGCGATGACCTACGAACTTAATGAAGGCAGCGAGAAGCACGTCAAGAGCATCATCAAGGCGGCGCGAAAAGCAGAAGCCGTATACCTGGCCACTGACCTTGATCGCGAAGGCGAGGCCATTTCCTGGCATGTGTATGAAATTCTCCGGGAGCAGGGCATCACCGAAAAAATCCCTTTTTACCGCATCGAGTTCTCCGAAATCACGGAAAAAGCCATCAAGGACGCGGTAGACAATCCACGGGAACTCTCCATGGACCTGGTCAATGCCCAGCAAGCGCGCAGGGCGCTGGATCACCTGGTTGGATTCAACCTTTCGCCCCTGCTGTGGAAAAAGATCAAGACCGGACTATCCGCCGGGCGGGTGCAGAGCCCGGCTTTGCGGATGATCGTTGAGCGCGAATACGAAATAGAGAAGTTCGATCCACAGGAATACTGGACCATCGAAGCGGATATGAGCCATGCCGGCAAACCCTTTGAGTCACGCCTGGTCCGCCTGGAAAACGAGCGCCTGAAGCAGTTTGACATCAATACCACGGAACATGCTCATCGGGTCCGTGATCGCCTGATAAAGGCGGCAGCAGGCAAGCTGACAGTGAACCGTGTTACCCGCAAGCAGCGCAGGCGGCGTCCGGCTCCGCCCTTCATTACCTCGACCTTGCAGCAGGATGCCGCCCGGAAACTGCGATTTTCCGCGCAAAGAACCATGCGCACGGCCCAGGGCCTGTACGAGGGTGTTGAGATCAACGGCGCCAGCCAGGGCCTGATCACGTACATGCGAACCGACTCAGTGCACCTGTCAAACGACGCGTTGACAAACCTGAGGGCCCAGATCAAAAATGGCTACGGCGAAAAGTATTTGCCGGGCAAGCCTAATTTCTACAAGACCAAGGCCAAGAATGCCCAGGAAGCTCACGAGGCAATCAGGCCGACCTCGGCGGAGTTGACGCCGGACCAGGTAAAAAAGAATTTGTCCGAGGATCAGTTCCGACTGTATGAACTGATCTGGCGGCGGGCGATGGCATCCCAGATGACACCGGCGCTGGTCGATACCGTGCAGGTTGAATTTGACTGTGACTCTGACGCCACCTTCAGGGCGAACGGTTCCGTTATTGCTTTCCAGGGGTTCCTGCGCGTTTACCAGGAATCGCAGCCTGTGGGTAAAGAAGAAAAGGAATCCCATCTGCCCGACATGAAAGAGGGTGAGGTGGTGAGCCTTGCGGAAATCCGTGCGGAGCAGCATTTTACCGAGCCACCGCCGCGTTTTTCCGAAGCCAGCCTGGTGAAAGCACTAGAAGACTATGGCATCGGCAGGCCCTCGACTTACGCCAGCATCATTCAGACCCTGGTGCGCCGCAAGTACGTGGAGATGGACCGCAGGCGCTTTTTTCCTACTGATACCGGGCGGGTGGTTGCACGGTTTCTGGCCACCCATTTCGAACCTTATGTGGATTATGATTTCACCGCCAGGATGGAAGATACGCTGGATGAAATCTCCCGGGGGGAGATCCACTGGATCCCGCCGTTGATGCAATTCTGGAAGCCCTTTATTCGCCGGGTGAAAGACAAGGAAGAAACCGTCAGCCGCCGGGAGGCCAAGCTGACCCGCGTTCTCGGCAAGGACCCGAAATCCGGCAAGGATGTATCCGTCCGGCTCGGGCGCTACGGCCCACACGCACAAATCGGTACGGTCGAGGATGAGGAAAAACCACTCTTTGCCGGACTGCGCGGCACGCAGCGCCTTGAGACCATTACCCTTGAGGAGGCGCTTGAATTATTCAAGTTGCCCCGTGACCTGGGTGTTACACCGGAAGGTGAAACTGTGTCAGCCAGTATTGGGCGCTTCGGCCCTTACATCCGTTACGGAAATAAGTTCGTGTCACTGAAGGACGCTGATCCGCACACGGTAGAGCTGCCGTACGCGCTGGAACTGGTGGCCGCCAAGAAACAGGCAGACCTGGACCGCATCCTGCGAACCTGGGACGGATCGGATGTGCAGATTGTGAAAGGCCGTTGGGGCCCCTTCATCACGGACGGCAAGAAAAACGCCCGTATGCTCAAGGATCGCGAAGTAGAATCGTTGACCCTGGAAGAGTGCGAGGCAGCGATCGAAGCGGCTCCCGACAAACGCCGTGGCAAGAAAGCAGCGAAGAAAAAGACAGCTAAAAAGAAAACATCGAAGAAGCGCAGTTCAAAAAAGACTGCTAAAAAGAAGTCTTCCACAAGAAAGAAAACCGCGAAGAAAAAAACCACAAAAAAAGCAGCCAGCGCTAAAGTTACCAGCGAGGAATAAGCCACATTGCCTGGTCACAACCTTCTGACGGTCGAGCAGGCAGCACAATGCCTGCATGATGGGAAAATCATTGCCTATCCTACCGAAGCAGTGTTTGGTTTGGGTTGCGACCCTGCCAACGAAACAGCAGTTCGACAGCTGCTCTCCCTGAAGGGGCGACCGGCCACGGCCGGCCTGATCCTGATCGCCGATCAGTTTAAGCGCTTTGATCCCTTTATCAAGCCGGTAAGCGAAACGCTGTACCAGCGGGCCGGGTCAAGCTGGCCCGGACCGGTCAGTTGGTTGTTTCCACGTGCAGACAGCGTACCCGACTGGCTGGCAGGAGATCATGACACCATTGCATTACGCCTGACTGCCCATCCCGTGTGCCGGGCCTTGTGTGCCGCCTTTGAGGGTGCGATCGTTTCGACCAGCGCCAATCCGAGTTCATCCGAACCGGCCGTAAGCGCCGGACAGGTAGAAGAGTATTTTGGTTCTTGCCTGGGTGGAATCGTTGAGGGTGCACTGGGCAGGGGTGGGAAACCCAGTGAAATCCGTGACCTGGTCAGTGGCGCTGTTATCAGGGCGGGGAGTGGGAAATGACAAATATTAATCTTGAAGCTGTCCGGGACTACTTGCTTGGCTTGCAGGAAGGAATATGCACGAAACTGGAAAATGAGGACGGGCAGGCCGGTTTTCTGAAGGATGACTGGTCCCGTGTGCAGCATGAAAAACAGGGGGAAAAACAAGGGGAAGAACAAGGGGAAGAACAGAGTGATGAAGGACAAGGTGGCCCGGTCCTGGGCGGTGGGGGGCAGACCCGGGTACTGCGTCATGGGGCTGTGTTCGAGCAGGCTGGAGTCAATTTTTCGCATGTGACCGGCGCCAGTCTGCCGCCTTCCGCCACGGCCGCCCGGCCGGAACTGGCTGGCCGCAGTTTTGAAGCCCTGGGTGTATCGCTGGTCATACACCCGGAAAATCCGTATATTCCCACCAGTCATGCCAATGTGCGTTTTTTCCTGGCTGAAAAGGAGGGTGAACAGCCGGTCTGGTGGTTTGGGGGTGGTTATGACCTGACTCCCTATTATCCTTTTGTCGAAGACATTATCGGCTGGCACCAGGCCGCCCGGCTTGCCTGTGAGCCCTTTGGCGAAGACATTTACCCGCGCTTCAAGGAGTGGTGTGACCGCTATTTTTTTCTCAAGCACCGGGATGAGCCCCGGGGCGTTGGCGGGCTGTTTTTTGATGATCTGAACGAATGGGGTTTCGAACGCAGCTTTGCATTCATGCGCGCTGTCGGTGACAGTTACCTGGATGCTTATTTACCGATCGTGCAGCGGCGCAGACACCACCCGTGGACCGAACAGCAGCGGCAATTTCAACTCTACCGCAGGGGACGCTACGTGGAGTTCAACCTGGTCTATGATCGAGGTACGCTGTTTGGCCTGCAGTCGGGCGGACGCACTGAATCGATCCTGATGTCAATGCCGCCGCTGGTTTCCTGGCGTTACAACTGGCATCCGGAAGCCGGCAGCGAAGAAGCCCTGCTATACGATTTCCTGCAACCAAGGGACTGGCTGGATTAACTTTAGGCCGGCTACCACAGGTAGGGCAGGAATTCTTCGGGGATGGGGTTGTCTTTGCTCTCATTATCCCAGATAACCGTGACAATCCACCAACGGTCTTCGTGCTCCAGGAGTTGGAAGCTGTTAATGCCCCGTGCTATGGGTGCACTTTCCAGATCGTTACGGGCTTCGTATGTACTGAACGCCTGGATGATGTTTCCGAAACGATCCGTATGGCGCAGGATTTCCTTTTCGTAGAAATCATTTTCCGCGAAATAGCCCTGCACATCTTCGATCCATTCATCGATGCTCATTACCTGCAGGCTGCCTTCCTTGTGCAACCGTTTTCCCGTGGGAATCAGGCGCGCACCTTCCAGGTAGAGACTGCGCAGCCGGTGCCAGTTGCGCTTGCCGGCCGGCCCGGAAATGCATTCATACATGGCCTTGATGATGGTGTCCGGTGAAATGACATCTTCGGGACGGGGTTTGGGAAGTGCATGGGCCTGAGTTTCGGTAGTCACGGGTGCTGGGTTCCGGGCTGTGTGTGGCTATATTGTAACGGGTTCCCGGGCCGAGGGCTTGGAAACCATGTCATTCGCCTGGTCAGTGAGCGGTTTCCCAGTCAGGACCGTAACCGGTATCCACGACCAGCGGTACATTGAGGTCTGCCGCACCCGACATGTGCTCGACAACCGCATTCTTCAGCCAGTCGAGCCGGTTTTCCCTGACCTCGAAGACCAGCTCATCGTGTACCTGCATGACGAGCCGGGCATCCGGAATTTGTTCTGGATTTTGCCCTTCCTGTTCCCCTTGCAGCCAGGCATCGATACTGATCATTGCCCGTTTGATGATGTCTGCCGCGGTGCCCTGCATGGGAGCATTAATGGCAGCCCGCTCCGCTCCCTGGCGCCTTTGCATATTGCTGGCATTGATGTCAGGCAGGTACAGGCGCCGGCCGAACAGGGTTTCGACATAACCCTGCTCCCGGGCGCTGGCGCGAGTGTCTTCCATGAACTGCCGGACGCCCGGGTAGCGCATGAAATAGGTATCCATGTAGGCCTGGGCTTCGACGCGGCCAATTTTGAGCTGGCGGGACAGGCCAAACGCCGACATGCCGTACATCAGGCCGAAGTTGATCGCCTTGGCCGACCGGCGTTGATCCTTGTCCACCTCATCATAGGGAACATCGAAGACTTCACTGGCGGTAGCCCGGTGAACATCCACATTTTCATGGAACGCTTTCATCAATCCCGGGTCCCCCGACAGGTGGGCCATGATGCGCAATTCAATCTGGGAATAATCACAAGCCATGATCAGGCAGCCTTCCGGGGCGACAAAGGCCTCGCGGATACGCCGGCCCTGGGCTGTCCTGATTGGAATATTCTGCAGGTTGGGGTTCGATGATGAAAGACGTCCGGTGGCAGCCACCGCCTGGTGGTAGGAAGTATGCACCCGTCCCGTGCGGGGATTGATCTGTCCGGGCAGCTTGTCTGTGTAAGTCGACTTGAGTTTTGCCAGGGAGCGGTATTCCAGCACCAGGCTGGGCAGTTCGTAATCGACGGCGAGTTCCACCAACACATCTTCTGCCGTGGAAGGCTGTCCTTTTGGCGTTTTACGAATAACCGGCAGGCCGAGTTTTTCGAACAGGATTTGCTGCAATTGTTTGGGTGAGCCCAGGTTGAAGGGCTGTCCCGCTGCATCAAAGGCATGTTTTTCCAACTCGTAAATCTGCCCGGCCAACTCACGGCTTTGTTCAGCCAGCTGATCGCCGTCGATCAGCACTCCGCGCTGTTCCATGCGCGCCAGTACCGGTACCAGGGGCATTTCTATTTGCTGCAGCACATCCGCCAGCGCCGGCTCTTTGAGCAGCCTGGGCCACAGGTGTTCATGCAGTTGCAAAGTGATGTCTGCATCTTCGGCGGCGTAATGGCTGGCGTCCTCGATGGGCACTTGACTGAACAGGATCTGCTTCGCCCCCTTGCCTGCAATGTCCTCGTAATGAGTGGTTTGCCGTCCAAGGTACTTGAGCGCCAGCGAATCCATGTCGTGGCGGCTGCCGGTGCTGTTGAATACATAGGATTCCAGCATGGTATCGAATGCAACGCCTGCAAGCTGGATGTCGTAAAGGGAAAGCACGTTCATGTCGTATTTGATGTGCTGGCCCACCTTGGCCTGGCCGGGATCCTGCAGCACCGGCCTGAGCAAGTCGAGAACATCTTTGCGGTCGAGTTGTTCCGGTGCACCGGGATATTCGTGGGCGACCGGGATGTAGACGGCGCGGCCGGCCTGGATTGAGAAACTCAGGCCGACCAGCTCTGCCTGCATGGAATCCAGGCTGGTGGTTTCGGTATCCACAGCGAACAATTCGCTGGCTTCCAGTTCGCTGACCAGGGCCAGGAGCGCCTCTTTACTGGCGATGGTCCGGTAGTCGGCTTTCACTGTTTCTTTTTTGCCGCCGTCACCGCCCAGTTCCTTCAGCCAGCTGTTGAACTCATAACGCCTGAGTGCCTCCCCCAGCGCCTCCTTGTTGATTTCCTTGCGCCGCAATTGCTGCGGGTCGAATTCGAGGTCCAGGTCACGCCTGATGGTTGTCAGTTCCCGCGAAAGGGGAAGTTGCTCCAGCGCAGCCCTGAGGTATTCTCCGATCTTGCCTCCTATCTCATCCGAATGAGCCATGACTTCATCCAGCGTGCCGTATGTACTCAGCCATTTGGCCGCAGTTTTCGGGCCGCATTTTTCAACGCCGGGAATGTTGTCGGACTTGTCACCCGTAAGCGCGAGGAAGTCGACAATCTGTTCCGGTGTCACGCCGAATTTATCCATTACGCCTGCACGGTCCGAAGCAGTGTTGGTCATGGTGTTAACCAGCGTGGTCCGGTCACTGACCAGTTGGGCCAGGTCCTTGTCTCCGGTGGAAATCACGCAGTTCATACCTTCTGCTTCTGCCGCCCGGCACAAGGTTCCGATCACGTCATCGGCCTCAACGCCGTCGACCTGCAGCAGGGGTAAGCCGAGCAGACCGGTGAATTCCAGAATCTGTTCGACCTGCTGCCGTAACCCGGCCGGCATCGGTGGCCGGTTTGCTTTGTATTCGGTGTACAGTTCGTGCCGGAAGGTCGGTCCCTTTGCATCGAACACCACGGCGATATATTCAGGATCTTCTTCATTCAGCAGACGCTTGAGCATATTGGCCACACCGAGCAGTGCTCCTGTCGGGTCACCCTGGCTGTTGGTGAGATTGGGAAGTGCGTGGAATGCCCGGTAAAGGTAGGAAGAACCATCAACGAGATACAATGTCGGCTGCTTGTTCATGTCATGTACGGGATTATTTATGTGATCAATTATTCTATGATGCGGTCTGTTATTATGAGAGTCACAAAATGGATTTTAAAAAAAGATTCTGGATGTTATCCAAGTCTAACCCAGTGGGAGGGTGAAACGATGAAAAACCAGAAATTCAGGCCCTGGAAATCCATGACACCGGTGATATTTGCAGTGTTCCTGTTGTTTGCCTGGGGCACTCTCCTGGCACAGGACGACCTTGAAAAGCCCCCCGAAATCCCGAATGCAGTTGTGGAGGAAGAGCCCTTCCCGCCAAAGGTCCAGGGTGAGCAACTTGAGCCCACGGTGACGATTCGTGAAGAGGAGGATCGCCGGATCGAGGAATACCGGATGAACGGGCGGGTTTACATGATCAAGGTTACACCGGATAAAGGCGTCCCCTACTACTACATTGACACGGATGGTGACGGGCAGCTTGAACTCGATATGGACCAGCAGGCACTGAACCCGGTGCAGCCGGTGCACTGGAAGATCAAAGAGTGGAAGTGAGCCCGGCAAGGCGGGATATCGCATCTGAACTTACTGGCTGGATTGGCCGTACGGTGTCCTGGCTGACACTGCTGATGGTTCTGTTGACCTTTGCGATCGTCATCCTTCGTTATGGCATGAACCAGGGTTGGATCTGGATGCAGGAAAGCGTTACTTACCTCCATGCTTTGGTGTTCATGACCGCGGCAGCCTGGACTTTTCAGACAGACGATCACGTGCGAGTCGATATTTTTTACCGTGACCGTTCCCCCCGGCACAAGGCCTGGGTGAACCTGTTGGGAACGCTGGTATTTCTGGCGCCATTCAGCATCTTTCTGATCTTCATAGGATGGGATTACGTGGCCGCATCCTGGGCCACCAAAGAGGGCTCGCGTGAGGCCGGCGGCCTGCCGCTGGTATACCTGCTCAAAAGCCTGATCCTGATCATGCCGGCATTGTTGCTGATCCAGTCTTTCAGCGTGGTGAGAACCAGCATTTTCACTCTGCGATCTGAGCATTCCCAGGAGTCTGAACATTCCCAGGAGTCAAAACATCAATGAAGAAGACCGGCGCGTTCCTGGTTCGCCATGCATTGGAACAACTGGGTGTGCGATTCACATTCGGCATTCCGGGTGTTCACAACACGGAAATTTACGATGAACTCGCGACCTCGGAACAGATACGCCCCCTGTTGGTAACACATGAAGCCGGTGCGGCGTTCATGGCGGATGCCGTGAGCCGGACCAGTGAAAGTATCGGCACCCTGCTGGTGGTGCCGGCCGCTGGCTTGACGCATGCCATGAGTGGGATTGGCGAGGCTTTCCTGGATGGAATTCCCATGCTGGTGATCTCCGGCGGCACGCGGACCGATACCGGGCGAGAGTACCAACTGCACCAGATGGATCAGCAAGCCCTGGTCGCCCCGGTAACCAAGGCACAGTTCAAGTGCCTGTCACAGGCCGATATCGTGCCGACCCTTTACGAAGCTTACCGGGTGGCGACCACTGGCGAACCCGGCCCGGTGTACGTCGAGGTGCCGGTCAATATCCAGATGATGAAAGGCGAGGCCGGTGAATTGCCAGTCCCGATGCCCATGGGGCCGGGGGAACTGCCGGCAACCAGCGACATCGAAGCTGCTGCGGAACTGCTGGCGGGCGCGGGCAAGCCAGGAATTTTCGCCGGGTGGGGCGCACGCGGCGCACGGGAATCCCTACTGTCGATCGCTGAAATGCTGGGCGCTCCCGTTGCAACCAGTTTGCAGGGGCTCAGCGTATTCCCGTATGACCATCAATTGCACACCGGCATGGGTTTTGGACCGGCATCGGTTCCGGCGGCTGAAAATGCCTTTTCAGATATCGATGCCATGCTGGCAGTGGGCGTTCGGTTTGGAGAAATAGCGACCGGTTCCTATGGTGCAAAACCACCAGAAAACCTGGTTCACATTGACATCAACCCGGCGGTAATGAGCGCCAACTTCAAAGCCCGTGTGGAACTGGTTGGCGATGCCGCCCAGATCATGCCGGAACTGGCCGAAGCCCTGCGTCGCCGCTTGCAAAAGGAAAAAGACAGTTCCACCCTGGCGGCCCGGATCAGTTCGGATAAGGACAAATACAGGCAGCAATGGCTGGACCATGACTCCGGCGCCCGGGTCAATCCCGGCCAGTTTTTTGAGTCGCTGGATTCAATGCTGCCGGATAACGCGATTGTCGTGGCGGATGACGGCAACCACACGTTCCTTACCGCTGAACTTATGCCCATGCGGGGCGGGAGAACCTTCATCTCCCCCACGGATTTCAATTGCATGGGCTATTGTGTCCCCGCTGCCGCCGGGGCGCGCCTGGCCAACCCCGGCCGGGTCGTTTGCGGAATCGTCGGCGACGGGGGCCTGGTGATGACCGGTTTCGAGGCATTGACGGCCGTGGCCAACAAGCTGGGAGTGGTCTGGTTTGTTTTTGCTGACGGCGAACTCAGCCAGATTGCCCAGGCGCAGGAAGTGACGATGAATCGCAAAACCTGCACCATCCTGCCGCCGCTGGATATTGCCGCGTTTGCCCGGTCGGTCGGGGCGGCCTTCGTCGATATCGACAGGAATGAAGACATTGGGCAGGGCATCAGTGAAAGCCTGTCACTTGCCGCCGAAAACAAGGCCGTATTTGTCCGGGTGAATATCGATTACTCAAAGAAAACCCGTTTCACCAAAGGTGCGGTCAAGACGAACTTCGCTACCTTCGATATGGCGACGAAACTACGTCTTGCCGGGCGTGCCCTGTTCCGGAAATTCTCAGCGTAAAACGCTTTGGCTACTTCCGATCGCTGCAACAGACTCGACCGGGTGCTGGAACGAAGGCAGCCGGACCTGACTGTCCTGGCTGAAAGCCTGTACAAACCCCGCAATTTTTCCGCCATCGTCAGGACCTGTGATGCAGTCGGGATCAATGAGATGCATGCTGTGCCGGGCGAAGACGGCCTGGGTACTTACTGGAAAACCTCCCAGGGCGCGGAAAAATGGGTCAAAGTGCGGGCCCATGACACGCTTGAAGCCGCATGCGCTCACCTCAGGGCGCGGGGCTTCCAGTTGCTGGCTGCCCATCTTTCTGAAGAAGCAACGGATTACAGGGAGCTGGATTACACGCGCCCTACCGCCCTGGTGGTTGGTACCGAGTTGTTTGGCGTAAGCGAGGCTGCTTTGGCCGCGGCTGACCAGCAAGTCAAAGTCCCGATGATGGGCGTGACCCAGTCACTCAATGTTTCGGTTGCCTGCGCCATCGTATTGTACGAGGCCATGCGCCAGCGCCAGGCCGCGGGCATGTACGGACAGAACCGCCTGGATGATGCGCTGCTGCGCAAACAGCGTTTCGAGTGGTTGCACCCCCAGGTTACCGAGTTTTGCCGTCAGCGTGGCCTGGAATACCCGGAAATGGATGAAGAAGGGAACATCGTGGGGGATTTTCCCAGGGGCGACCTCTTACAGTAGTTGTTCCAGGACGGGTTTGGTGTCGGGTATCTTCCCGGTCCAGAGTTCGAATGACAGCGCAGCTTGCTCCACCAGCATGCCCAGGCCATCCTGGTAGTGAATTTTCGCTTCGAGGCAGAATTTTCGCAGGGGTTCAGCGACCGCGCCGTAATTCAGGTCATAGCAAAGGCTTTCGGGGTGAAAAATCGAAAGGGGCAAGCCAGGGTGGCTGCCGTCGTGGCCGAGGGACGTGGCATTGATGACGAGGTCGAAGGGATCTTGCGTTCGAAGGGCCTGCAGGGCAATGGCTTGCAGGTTTGTGTGCGGTGCCGTGGAACTGTTGGTTTCGCGCGCAAGCACGCTCTTACAGGCAAGGCTGGCGAATTGTTCTTGCAGCTGTTTGGCTCGCTCCACGGTCCGGTTGGCGATTACGATGCTTGCGGGACCCTGCGCCAGCAGGTCGCCGAGGATTCCAGCCACTGCACCACCAGCGCCAATGATGCAGACTCGCGATCCTGAAAGCTGATGGTCAAGATTGGAAACCAGGTCCCGGACCAGGCCGCGGCCATCGGTGTTGTCTGCAAACCATTCCTTTTCTGTCTTGAACAGCAGGGTGTTTGCAGCCCGCGCCCGCCTGGAACTGTCGCTGTTTTCTTGTGCCAGTTTCCACGCTTCGTGTTTCAGCGGCACCGTGATATTGCAGCCCCTGCCGCCCCCTGCGGCGAGTTCTTCCACCAGGCGGGGGAAAGTTTCCGCATTCGCATCGATTGCCCGGTAATCGATCTCCAGGGCACACTGCCGGGCAAATAAGCGGTGAATTTCGGGTGAGCGTGAATGGCTGATGGGTGAGCCGAAAACGGCCAGCCGGATCACTGATGATCCTTGATCCACTGCGCTGCCTGCAAAGCAAAGTAGGTCAGGATGCCATCTGCACCCGCGCGTTTGATACTGGTCAGTGCTTCCATCACCACATCTTCCTCGTCCAGCCAGCCGTTCAGCGCGGCAGCTTTGAGCATCGCGTACTCGCCTGAGACCTGGTAGGCGAAGGTTGGCACGCCGAACGCGTCTTTAACCCGGCGAATAATGTCCAGGTAGGGCATTGCCGGTTTGATCATGACCATGTCAGCGCCTTCTTCCAGGTCCAGATCAACTTCCCGTAAGGCTTCGTCGCTGTTGGCCGGATCCATCTGGTAGGAATATTTGTTGCCGCCGGCCAGGTTTGCCGCTGAACCTACCGCGTCCCGGAACGGGCCGTAAAAGCTTGATGCGTACTTGGCTGAATAGGCCAGGATTTGCTTGTTGGGAAAACCTTCCGTCTCCAGTGCAAGCCGGATGGCGCCAACCCTGCCGTCCATCATGTCCGAAGGCGCCACGACGTCTGCGCCCGCTTCGGCGTGCGACAAGGCCTGCTTGACCAGCACGTCGACTGTAGCGTCGTTCATCACGTAACCGGTGTCGTCGATCAGGCCGTCCTGGCCGTGCGTGGTGAAGGGGTCAAGCGCCACATCGGTGATGACGCCCAGTTCGGGGAACCGTTGTTTCAAAGCACTGATGGCTCTTTGCGCCAGGCCTTCGGGATTCCATGCTTCGCGCGCATCTTCGGATTTGCAATCGCTTGAGACTACCGGGAACAGCGTGATTGCTGGCACACCAAGCTCCTGGCAACGCTCTGCCGCGGAAAGCAGGTGGTCGATGGTCATCCTGTCCACGCCGGGCATGGAGGCAACGGGTTCAACCGCGTTGTCACCCTCCAATACGAAAACCGGCCAGATCAGGTCAGCTGAAGAAAGGCTGGTCTCGCGCATCAAGCGACGGGAGAATTCGTTGGCGCGCATGCGCCGCATTCGTGTGGTGGGGAAGGTCATGGCAAGATTCCTGTTCGGTGTTCCCTGATTTTATAATGAGTTTGGTGTCCGGTCAGCCAGATTTTTTACCATTAAGTGATTTAGGTTCTGGCGGGTCGATGTGGTACCAGGAGTTCAGATGCCGGATCAGCTCATCCAGCCCCTCCCTGCTCTTGGCGGAAAATACCTGAGCCGTGGCGCCCAATGGCAGCGACTTGCGAACTTTCAGCAGGGTTGCTTGCGCCGGACCTCTCTTGAGCTTGTCGGCCTTGGTCAGCAGTACGTGACAGGGTACACCGGAGCTGTCGCACCAGCTCAGCATCTGTTCGTCGAAAGGACGCAGGGGATGGCGGATGTCCATCACCAACACCACGCCCTGCAGGCAGGAACGCTGGATGAAATACTGCTGCATAACGCTCCGCCAATGTGCTCTGAGCTTCGCCGGTACCTTTGCATAGCCATAACCCGGCAAGTCGGCGATCCGGCGATGTTCATCGATATCGAAAATCACAATCTGCTGCGTGCGCCCGGGCGTCTTGCTGGTGCGTGCGAGTGACTTCTGGTCAGTCAATCTGTTGATTGCACTGGATTTACCGGCATTTGAGCGGCCGGCGAACGCCACTTCCATGCCGCTGTCATCGGGCAGTTGTTTCAGCTTATGGGCACTGATTACGTAGCTTGCTTGCCGGTAGGGGTTGTAATTCACAGGTTTGGATTTCATTTGATTACCTGGATAAGGTGGAACGTGGCCGTCGAAACCGCGATAATGTCGGGCCGTTATGGTCCTTAGGACCCGTGCATTTTACGCAAAGTTTCCAGGAGAACGCGAAATGAAGTTTTTCATCCGGGCCGCCGCCAGTATACTGGCGGTAATTAGTCTGCAAGCGGTGGCAGAGGGCGATGCTTCCGCAGGACAGGCAAAATCAGCCATATGTGCCGCATGCCATGGCGCAGACGGGAACAGCGTCGTTCCGAACTGGCCGAAGCTGGCCGGGCAACACACCGGATACATGGTCCGCCAGGTCACCCTGATCAAGTCAGGTGCCCGTGACGTACCCGAGATGGTGGGTATTGTAGCCACTATGAGTGATGAGGACATACAGGATATCGCCGCCTGGTTTTCTTCACAAACGAATAATGGGGGTGTGGCTGACGAGGCGGCAGTATTTCTGGGGCAACGGATTTACAAAGCAGGTAACGCGGAAACAGGCGTTCCGGCCTGCATGAGCTGCCACGGGCCTGGCGGGGAAGGCAACCCGCTGGCCGGCTATCCGGCCCTGGCGGGTCAGCACGCGACGTATGTCAGCAAAATGCTGACTGGTTTCCGTATGGGTTTTAATTGGGGTGATGACGACGCGCCCAGCGAAGTAATGAACGGGGCGGCGTTGCAGTTGAGTAAAGAAGAGATCGAGGCCGTGGCCAACTACATCCAGGGGCTTTACCTGGATGTGGAATGAACTGATTTCGTGCATGACGGTCTTTTAATCAGTTTTCAGGTATTTGTTTCATTTATTGTTTCGGGTTTTAGTTTTGGGGTTTCAGGAATGACTGATGTTTGCAGGAGTACAAAATGAAGAAGAATTTTATCCGTTTGGTTTTGATGTTGGCAACGGCCCTGTGGCTGAGTGCGCCGGTACAAGCGCAAAGCGGCTCAGCCGTGCAATATCAGGAGGGCCTGCATTATTTCCTGATCGAAGGGGCCCCGGTTGTGCCCGAAGGCACCAACGAAGTCGTGGAAGTGTTCAGTTACATGTGTTCGCATTGCAATACCTTCGAGCCCTACATCAATAGCTGGGCAAAGCGTAATGCTGAAAACGTCAAGTTCAGCAAAATCCCTGTTGTTTTCGGCCGCAAAGCGTGGGAGATTTACGCTCGCGCCTTCGTGACTGCACAAATGATGGGTCTCGGCGACGAGGCACACGCGGCACTGATGGAGGCGATCTGGAAAGATAAAGCCGTCATGCGTTCCATGGAGGATCTGGCCGAGTTTTACAGTCAATTCGGAGTCGATCCAAAGTCGTTTATTGCGACCTCAAAGTCTTTCGCCGTCGACGCCAGGATGCGTAAGGAGCAGCGCCAGATCCAGACTTATGGCATCCGCGCAACGCCTTCTGTCGTGTTGAACGGCAAGTACCGCATTGCGGGCAATGAGGCCGTACCAAGCTTTGATGTCATGCTCGATGTGCTCGACTACCTGATTGCTGCGGAAGCTAATTAGGAATATTCCGGGGGTAGAATGACAAAGTGCAAGATTCCGAAACATTCCAGGACAGCAGGCAAAAAATCCGCCTGCTGAGTTTTAATATCCAGGCGGGCACCTCCACCGCCCGTTACCATCACTATGTCACTCACAGCTGGCGGCAGGTTCTGCCGCATTCCCGGCGTATTGAAAACCTCGACGCCATTGCAGAACTGGTGACGCCTTTCGATATGGTCGCGCTGCAGGAAGTGGACACCGGCAGCCTCAGGTCAGGTTTTATCAACCAGTCCCGTTACCTGGCCAATCACTCTGACATGCCTTTTTGGTGCCACCAGTCGAACCGCAAGGTCGGCACTGTCGCATACGCCGGTAACGGTTTTCTCAGCAAGTTCGAGCCGCAGTCCGTTGAGGACCACCGGCTGCCGGGCATTATTCCCGGCCGGGGTACTTTGCTGGTCCGCTATGGCGAGGGTGAGAGCCGCCTCGATGTGGCCGTGGTGCACCTGGCGCTGGGCAAGCGCGCCCGGCGGCAACAGCTCCGGTTCCTGACGGAGATGCTGGCAAGCAGCCAGAACCTGATCGTGATGGGAGACCTGAACACTCAGGTCAATAGCCCGGGTCTCCTCGAGTTCCGCCAGGCACTGGGTTTGGTGGCGCCGACTGCAGGTCTGGCCAGTTTCCCGTCCTGGCAGCCGCAACGGGCAATCGATCATATCCTGGTGAGTCATACCCTGGTGGCCAGGGAAGCGGAAGTTCTCGATGTGACTTACTCGGATCACTGTCCGGTGGTGTTGGAAGTCGAATTACCGCCGGGAATAAGGCTGCAGCCGGCGACACGGTCGGTGATCAGTGTTGAGGCGCGTTAACCCCCGGCATAAATTGACAAAGTCTAAAAGCTGAGCAGCATGTGTGCGCCAACGAGGGTCAGGAACAGGCCGAACACCCGCCGTACCGCCCTGGGCGGTAAACGATGTACGGTAGCCGCTCCAAGCGGTGCGGCCAGTGCGCCGGCCAGCGCAATTCCTGCGAACGCAGGAAGGTACACATAACCCAACGCCTCGTCCGGCAGACCACCCCCCCGGCCCAGTAACACGAAAGAAAGTGAGCCGGCGATGGCAATCGGGTAGCCGCATGCCGCGGATGTTGCGACAGCCCTTTGCGGTTGTACCCCGTGCCACAGCAGCCATGGCACTGTCATGGCGCCGCCACCGATACCGATCAGGGCTGAAATAAAACCGATAACGCCGCCGGCGGCTGACGCGGAAGGCTGCCCGGGTAGTGGTTTCTCACCATCGCGATGGCGGCCGAGAATCAACTGGAGACCGGCCAGTATCGCAAACAGGCCAAAGACACGGATCAGGTTTTCTCCCTGCAGGAAATCCGCGATGGCGGCGCCGAGGATGGCGCCTGCCATCAGGCCCACGGCCATTGAACGAACCAGCGGCCAGTAGATGGCTCCCTTGCGGTGGTGCGCCAGCAAGGAGCTCAGTGAAGTCACCAGCATGACGGAAAGGGAAGTCGCCACGGCCATGTGGATGGCCCACGGGGCGGTTACGGGATCCCTGAGGAACAGGAAAACCAGGGCCGGAACCACGATAAATCCGCCGCCAATTCCGAGAAAGCCCGCCAGGTAGCCGGCCAGCAATCCAATCAACGCAAATTCAATCCACATCATTTTGACCTGTTCTGCGCAATTTACCTTGCGGCCAGCTTTTCATTTACCTATTCTGAACCGGTGAAACGAACATCTTACAAGCGGGCAGGATAACTCAAATTGGCAGTCAGTTTATGAAGCAGTTTGGACTTGCCCGATACCTCTTGCAGGCGGATGAAGTCATTCATTTTGTTGAAATTCATGAATAATCGATTGATGCCCAGCGAAACTCGTGCAATATGCGGGCTAATTGTGGTGCTGCTGGCGTTGTTGGCCGGCTTACTACCTTCTATGGCCATAGCTCAACAAGGGGCGGGACTTCAGGATCGGGAACGGTTCAGTCGCGCCTGGAATGCCGCTTCTCATGGTGAGCGGGAGGTATTCCGGCAATTGATGCCGACCCTCGAGGATTACCTGCTATACCCCTATCTCCAGTACGAAGATCTGCGTTACCGCAGGGCCGGCGTCGACGCTCAGGAGATGGCCACTTTCCTGGATGTGCATAGTGACTGGGCATTTACTGCTGGCCTGCGCACAGCCTGGTTGAAATCACTGGGGGAAAAGGAGCGCTGGGACTCACTGCTCAAATACGCCAGCGGTTCAGGCAATACCGAGGTTCGCTGCTACCTGGCCCATGCCCGAATTGCGCGCGGTCAGACCGATGGTCTTTTGGCTACCGCCCAGCAATTGTGGGCGGTTGGGAAATCCCAGCCGGATGCTTGCGATCCGGTATTCAAATGGCTCAAGGGACAAGGTGGGATCACACCGGGGCTGGCCTGGGAGCGAATCCGCCTGGCCATGGAAGCCCGCCAACCCCGGCTGACCCTGTACCTGGCGCGATTTGTCCCGGACAGCGAACGTATCTGGGTAGAACGGTGGCAGCAGCAGGACCGGACCGGCTACCGCCGGCTCGACCGGGCGAAGCAATGGCCTGACCTGGGAAAAAGCCGCCAGATCACCTCTTACGGTTTGCGCAGACTGGCGCGGAGTGATCCGGATCGCGCCTGGCAGGTTTTCGAGGCCCTGGATGGTCACTTTGACTGGTCTCCCGAGGTGGAAGGAGCCATTCTCAGGGAAATTGCCCTGTGGTCCGCGGTGGGCGCCGCAGCTGAAACATCACAGCGGATGCGCGCCGTTCCCGAGATATACCGTGACGGTAAACTGCTCGAATGGTGGGTCCGGAATGGCCTCGCCACGGAAAACTGGGGTGAGGTCATCCAGGTTATTGCGAGCATGCCGCCGGACCTGAAGGACGATGCGCGCTGGCGTTATTGGGATGCGCGGGCCCACTTGTTTATGGGCGACCCGGAATACGCGCATAAATTGCTTGGCGAACTGGCGCAGGAGGCAAACTATTACGGCTTCCTGTCTGCCGATTACCTGGACCAGCCGTACTCGATTTGCCCCCAGGAACCACAGATCGACCCGGCCGCTCTTGATGCCCTGCGCGAACAGCCCGGTTTCCAGCGGTCCCTGGAATTGCGTCAGGCCGGTATCCGGAACTGGTCCAGGAGTGAGTGGCAGATGGCCACCCGGCAACTGGATAACGAAGGTCTTCGCCTGGCTGCTGCGTTGGCGATAGAGGAAAACTGGCCGGACCTGGCCATATTCGCGCTGGGGAACAGCGGTGATCTGCGTTGGTACGCATGGCGTTTCCCGGTGGAATTCGGCGCCCTGGTCGAGAGTAATGCCCACAGTAAGAACCTGGATGTATCCTGGGTGATGGGCCTGATGCGTTCGGAAAGCGCCATGGCGGAAGATGCGGTGTCACCTGCCGGAGCCCGCGGCTTGATGCAGTTGACACCGGCTACTGCGCGCCGGCTGGCTAAACGCAATTCGTACCGGTACAGCGGCCGTGACCAGTTAATGCAGGCGGAGACCAACATCCTGTTCGGCACCACCTTTTTGCGCGAACTGATTGATCGTTTCGGCGACAACCCCGTACTGGTTTCGGGCGCCTACAACGCCGGGCCGAATGCGGTCGATCGTTGGCTGAAATCCCAGACCGCTTCAGAGCCCGCTATCTGGATAGAAACACTTCCTTATTTCGAAACCCGCGACTACATTCCGCGGGTCCTCGCATTCTCCACGATCTATGATTGGCGGCTGCAGCAGCCGGTTAAACGAATTTCCTCCAGGATGCCTGCTTTTGATTCCGGTAATATGGGTGGTGTAATTCAGGGCCGTAAGACGACCAGTGTCGTGTGCGGGGCTGAGGTGAGGCCAGCTCCCTGAATCAATCAAGTACTATTGAGTACGAGGAAAAAGTCATGCGAATTGTATTGCTGGGCGCAACTGGTTTTGTCGGACATCACCTGCTGCCTGAATTGGCTTCTGCGGGACATCAGTCTCGCGTGTTGTGCCGTTACATGCCCGGATGCCGGGATCTGGCCCTGGTTCCGGAGGTCGAGCTCAGGCAGGCGGACGTACACGACAGCGACGTGTTGAAAGAACAGCTGGAGGGTGCGGACGCCGTGATCAATATGGTGGGTATCCTCAATGAATCCGGCCGTAGCGGCAAGGGATTCCACAGGGCACACGTGGAATTGACGGAAAAACTCATCGAAGCCTGCCGTGCAACGGGCGTGCACCGCTTGCTGCAGCTTAGCGCTCTCAATGCAGGAAAAGGCGACAGTCATTACCTGGCCAGCAAAGGCCAGGCCGAAGAGCTGATCAGGCAGGCGACGGACCTGGACAGCACGATTTTTCAGCCATCGGTGATTTTTGGCGAGGGGGATGCTTTTTTCAACCGCTTCGCCAGCCTGCTCAGCTTTACGCCTATCCTGCCGATCGCCTGTCCACAGGCCAGGTTGCAGCCCGTATGGGTGGGGGATGTGGTCAAGGCAATGACGATCGCATTGGAGGATTCTGAAACAGTGGGCAGGACCCTGATCCTGGTTGGCCCCAGGGAATACAGCCTTAAGGAACTGGTGGAATGGACAGCCAGGACCGCCGGTTTGAAACGGCACATTATTGGCCTCCCCAACACTGCCTCACGCATACAGGGCTGGCTGATGGATTTCGTGCCCGGCAAACCGTTTTCGAGCGACAATTACCGCTCATTGCAGATTGATAACACCAGCACGGATAATGCCCTGTGGAACTTTGGCATCCGTCCTCGTTCACTGGAAAGTACTGTTCCCGGCTACCTGGGGAATTCAATTCATCAGGATCAGCTGAGTCGTTTCAGGAAGCAGATGGAGCGTTGACGATGCCGTCGGATGTCAACCGGGAGCCAGACAAGGGGGTGTACCTGGTTGGAGGTGCGGTCCGGGACGAACTCCTGGGCGTTCCACACAAGGAACGGGACTGGGTGGTGGTGGGCAGCACACCTGAGGCCCTGCTGGAGCAGGGTTACAAACAGGTTGGAGCTTCATTTCCCGTATTCCTTCATCCCGGCACGGGCGAGGAATACGCGCTGGCACGCACGGAAAGGAAGCAGGGGCACGGCTACCATGGTTTCGCCGTCGACTTCCATCCCGGTGTCACACTGGAAGAAGACCTGGCCCGCAGGGACCTGACCATCAACGCCATGGCGCGCAGTCCTGATGGCGTTTTGACCGACCCGTATGGAGGAAAGGCCGACCTGGAGTCGAGGGTGCTGCGTCACGTTTCCCCGGCGTTTTGTGAAGATCCGCTTCGTGTCCTCCGGGTCGCCCGTTTCGCAGCCCGATTTGCCCCGCTGGGCTTCACGGTACACCCTTCCACCCTACTGTTGATGCGCGAGATAGGTGAGTCCGGGGAGTTGTCGCACCTGGTGCCTGAAAGGGTCTGGAGCGAAATCGAATCAGCGATGTCGACCGGGCAACCCGGCGTGTTTGTCGAGGTGCTTCGGCAATGTGGCGCCTTGTCTGTATTGCTGCCGGAAGTCGATATCCTGTTTGGTGTGCCGCAGCCCGAGAAGTACCACCCCGAAATCGATACCGGAGTTCACGTCATCATGGCAATGAACCTGGCAGCCAGGCTGGGATGGCCGGCAGGAGTGGTTTTCGCACTGCTGCTGCACGACCTGGGAAAGGGGATTACCGACCCGGCTGACTGGCCTTCCCATATCGGCCATGAACGCGCGGGTGTTCCCATGGTTGACAGGGTCTGTGAGCGGTTTCGTGTCCCGGGCGCCTACCGGGATCTTGCGCTAAAAGTCTGCGCCCTGCATTTGCGCTGTCACCGGCTGATGGAGATGAAAGCATCCCGGGTGATGGCATTGCTCGAGGAGGCCGATTTGCTGCGCCGGCCTGAGCATCTGGAACCGTTTGTACAGGCCTGCGAGGCTGATTACCGCGGTAGAAAGGGCCGTGAGGAGCGTGAATACCCACAGGCGCGCAAGCTGGCGGCTGCATTGGAAGTCAGCCTCTCCATCAAGGCAAAGCAGTTGGATACTTCAGGATTGGATGGCCGTGCTATCGGCGAGTTGTTGAGGCGTACCCGCATCGAGGCAATTTCCCGCATACCGCACCAGTAAAAACATTTTTAAAGCCGGTGGCACAGGTCCAGCAATTCAAATCCCTTCAGGGGAAAACCCAGTTCCCGCCCAAGGCCCATGACCTGGAAACGTTCGCCCATCATTCCGGGCATCGTCAGTTGCCGGGTCTGGGCATTGAGTGACATGCCCCCGTCCTCGCTGAGCGCAACCTGGCTGGCGAGCACCTGCTCCAGGCCGCAACCCAGCAGAAACATGACCTGGCTGGTATAGCCCTCAACGTGCAGTCCGCACAGGTCTGCCGCTTCGGCCAGGGCGGTGAAGTCGACGAAGGCCGTGATGTCCTGCAGGCCCGGCCAGAAAAAGACATCATCATGCGCACGGTGCCGGTAGTGGCAGATCAGGGTGCCGTCGTTGCGCTCGTGCAGGTAGTATTCGCGGCGCGGATAACCATAGTCGATGAACAGCGCCAGGCCACGGCGCATGCTGTGGGTGACTGCCGACAGCCAGCCGGGCAGCTGCAGGTTCAGTTCGGACTGGTACCCGTTCTGAAGCTCCACACCCAGATTAGCAAAGGCTGTTGCCAGCTTTGCCGGGGCGGGGCGGCTTGACCAGCCAAAGGTATCGCCCGCTGCAACGACGCAGATCTGTTCCACCTCCGATTCAAAGACGCGAAATCGCTCCACGGCCAGGGCGTCGATCACTTCATTGGCCAGTATCACACCCTGCCAGGCCTCCCCGGGTGGCCGGTCCAGCCACTCAACCCGGTCCAGCCACTGTGGCGCCGTGGCGGCCAGGTGCTCACGCTGTACCTTCCGCAGATCGGCGCTGCGTTCCAGGATCAGGTAGCGGTGTGGCTGGAATGGTTCATCGATCAGTTGCAGAATATCCGCTGCGAGGCGGCCGCTGCCGGCCCCGATTTCCAGGATGTCATACTTCCCCAGCTGTTCTGCAACTTCTTCGATCTGCCGGGCCAGGCAACCCGCAAACAGGGATCCCAGTTCCGGTGATGTAATGAAGTCGCCCTTCTCGCCCAGTTTGTGCAGGCCTGCGGAGTAGTAGCCCAGCCCGGGCTGGTAAAGCGCCATTTCCATGTAACGGGAAAAAGGCATCGGCCCCTCAGCATGGATTTCCTGGAGAATCACCTCACGCAGTTCATCACTCAGTTGCTTGAGTTCATCAGGGGGTTCAGGCAGGGTGGCGCAGGACTTGGGGAGTCGGGACATGGGGTATTATGTGATGATGTCCGCAAATAATACAGCCCCTAAAACAGCACTCGTGACCGGTGCTGCTGCGAGAATAGGTGCGTCCATTGCCGAAGCGCTCCATGCGCGGGGCTGTGACGTCCTGCTCCATTACAATTCCAGCCAGGAAGCTGCCCGGCGGCTTGCGGATCGCCTGAACACCGCGCGCTCAAACAGTGCTTTCCTGGTGTCCGCTGAGCTGTCCAGCCCAGCGGGTGTTGAGCATCTCGCCGGGGAAACAAGATCACGGTTCAGCCGGCTGGACATCCTTGTAAACAACGCCTCACGCTTCTATTCGACTTTGCCCGGAGAAACCCAGGCCTGGCAATGGGACGACCTCCTGAACAGCAATCTGAGGGGCCCCTATTTCCTGGTGCAGTCGCTGCTGGGTGAATTGCGGGCGGCACAAGGCGCCGTCATCAATCTCGTGGACGTTCACGCCGAACGCCCCATGCGAGGCCACGCCGTCTACAGCATCTCCAAGGCCGGTATGGCCATGATGACGCGTGCCCTTGCCACGGAGTTGGGTCCTGAGATCCGGGTCAACGGCGTGGCGCCTGGTGCAATTCTCTGGCCCGAAAACGAACAACCGGAAGGTAGTAAACAAGGTGGGAGACAGGCGATCATCAGTCGTACCGCCCTGGGGCGTATCGGCGAACCCTCAGATATCGCCAGCGCTGTTTGTTACCTTGCCCTGGACGCCCCCTACATTACCGGCCAGATCCTCGCCGTCGACGGTGGCCGCTCACTAAACATGTAGGGCCAGCAGCGTCAAAGGCTGATGCGCTTGAACGGTGTCCCCCTGACTGAATGAGCTTCCCAGATCTCGGCGATGGTTTTTCTGCACACGGGATGCAACAAGTTCGGCGCCAGGTCGGCCAGGGGCTTCAGGACGTGTGTGAAAACCATGATTTCGGCCCGGGGAATTTCAATCAGCGGGCTGACCAGGTAAAGATCGTCGTAAAGCAGGATGTCTATATCCAGCGTCCGGTCTGAAAATTTGGCTACGTTGCGGGCGCGGCCGTGACGGTCTTCCAGTTCGTTCAGGAACTGCTTGAGTTCCAGCGGTTGCAGCATGGTTTCAATGGAGGCGGTGAGATTGATGAAATCGTCACCGTCAAAGCCGACGGCCCGGGTCTGGTAGGCCGGTGAAAGCCGGACATTGTCGAATGCCTCGCGCAGGGCCTTGATGCCGGCGAGAATATTGCTGCGTGCATTTACGTTACTGCCCAGGCTCAGGTATGCGGTGCTCATCATCCGGAAGTCAGGCAGCGGGCGTGCCGCGCTCAATGATGACGCCTACTGCGCTCGATCCGCGCACGGCGCCAGGTTTGCCCAGTTTAAGCCGCAGCCAGTTGACTGGAAATTCAGCCAGGACGATGGCGGCACTTCGTTCAGCCAGCGCTTCGACCAGTTGGAATTCACTTTCTTCAATGAACCGGATCAAGCGCTTGGACACGGCTTTGTAGTCCAGGGTGTCTTCGATTGAATCGGTTTCAGCCGCCCTGGTGATGTCGAACTCCATTTCCAGGTCAAGGCTGACGACCTGTTTGATTTCCCGTTCCCAGTCATAAATGCCGATGACGGTCTGAACATTGAGATCTTCTATGAATACGCGATCCATCATGTCGCCTGGGCCTCCTGAATGGTTCTGAGTTCACTCATGGGCCAGCGTGGGCGCGCATGGATGATTTCCGATTCGTGCTGGCCTGCAAGCAGGCGATGATAACCGGCAAAAGCGATCATCGCACCATTGTCCGTGCAAAATTCAATGCGGGGATAGGATACACCCCAGCCGTATTTGCGACCGGCCTGCGACAAGGTATCGCGTAGATGCAGATTGGCTCCGACACCACCAGCAATGACGAGGTGGCTGCTGCGCGTTTGCTGCATGGCCCTGCGGCATTTAATGACCAGCGTGTCGACCACTGCCTGCTGGAAGCCGGCCGCAATGTCGGCCTGTGCATTCTCCTCCTGCGAGTGTTTCCGCCACAGGTTTCGGGTATGGGTTTTCAATCCGCTGAAACTGAACTCCAGTCCGGGCCGGTCCGTCATCGGGCGTGGAAACTTAAACTTGTGCGGGTCGCCCGATTCGGCAGCCCTGGCCAGCACCGGCCCACCGGGATAGCCCAGTTCCAGCAGCTTGGCCGTCTTGTCGAAAGCCTCACCCGCAGCATCATCCCGGGTCTCGCCAAGCACCCGGTAGGCCCCGATTGCACGGACTTCCACCAGCATCGTATGCCCGCCCGAAACCAGCAGCGCGACGAACGGAAAATCAGGCGCATCGGCTTCGAGCAGCGGCGCCAGCAAATGCCCCTCCATGTGATGCACGGCAACGGCCGGTACACCCAGGGAGGCGGCCAGTGACCTTCCCACCGAGGCACCCACCAGCAAGGCCCCGATCAGGCCGGGCCCGGCGGTGTAGGCAATGCCATCCAGTTCTGACTTCGAGCATCCAGCACCGATCAGGCATTCATCCAGCAGGGGCAGCAAGATGCGGACATGGTCCCGCGATGCGATCTCCGGCACCACGCCGCCATATTCCGCATGAATGTGCGCCTGCGAATAAAGCGCATGCGCCATCAGGCCCAGGTCACCATCATAGATGGCCACCCCGGTCTCATCACAGGATGTTTCTATTCCAAGTACACGCACATTCTGTATCCGCTAAGTTTACAAACCCCTTTATAGGCGGGCGAAGTCCAGACTGCAATGATTTTTGTAAGGGCTCGCAAGCGAGCTCCAATAAGCTATGGTATCTTCACTGTTGTTTTAACAGAGATCATATCTTGGCTCACAATCTTGGCGTGGCAGCATCCGGTAGCTCGGAAGTGTCGCAAACAGCGGTAGAAATTCTCGAAGCGGGCGGCAACGCATTTGATGCTGCACTGGGTGCGCTTTGCACAGCTGTTATTGCGGAACCCCTGCTGGCCAGCCTGGGCGGTGGCGGATTTTTGTTGGCCATGCCGGGTTCCGGTTCACCGTTGGTGTACGACTTTTTCTGCCAGACACCGGCACAACGCCGGCCGGAAAATGAGATTGATTTTTACCCGATCATGGCGGATTTCGGGACGGCCGTGCAGGAATTCCACATCGGGATGGGATCGATGGCCGTGCCGGGCGTGGTAGCTGGAATCTTCGAGATTCACCGTGATCTTGGCCGCATGCCAATTGGTGACATCATGGCGCCGGCGGTGGAACTGGCGCGCTCCGGCGTGGAAGTGAACAGCCTTAACCATTACATCACCCGGATTTTACAGCCCATCGTGGAAGCCACAGGGGATTCTTTCAGCCTGTATGAATCCCCCGGCCACCCCGGCCAACTGATCCGGGAAGGGGAGCGGCAGGTCAATCCGGATGCGGCCGGTACACTCGAAGCCCTGGCCCGGACCGGGCCGGACCTTTTCTATCGTGGAGACTGGGCAGAGCAACTGGCGCGGGATTGCGCGGAGAACGGCGGGCAGTTGACAGCTGGAGACCTTGCAGCATACCGTGTCGCGCGGAGGGAGCCGGTGCGGTTCCGTTACCGCGATGCCGAGTGCTTCATCAATCCACCGCCATCGCCAGGCGGCTGCCTGGTCGCCTTCGGGCTGAAGCTGTTGAGTGACTGGCTCCCGCCTGGTGCGGAATTTGACAGTCCGGAACACGTAATGAGTTTGTTGCGCAGTATGCGGGCAGTCAATCTCGCACGGGACGAACACAAGATCGAACAGGGACTGGAGACGTTTCTGGACGAGGAGACCATTAGCCGGTGGCTGCAGGGCCTGGAAGAACATTCGATGTTCAGCCGTGGAACCACCCACATCAGCGTGGCGGACGCGGAAGGCAACCTGGCCAGCCTGACCGTATCGAACGGTGAAGGTTGTTCCTATGTTCTGCCCGGTACCGGCATCATGCTGAACAACATGCTGGGTGAAGAAGATCTGAATCCTGATGGTTTTCACCAGTGGAAAGAAGGCTGCCGGCTGGCCTCGATGATGTCTCCTGCCGTGGCTGAACGGGCTGATGGAACCCGGTTGGCGCTGGGTTCAGGTGGCTCAAACCGCATTCGCAGCGCCATCACCCAGGTTTTCAATAATCTGCTGGATTTTGACCTGGGCCTGGAAAAAGCTTTGTCAGCGCCCCGGATTCACCTGGAAAACGACATGCTCAGCTTCGAGGTGGGTTTCAGCAAGAAAGCCATACAGGCACTGGAAGCCGCCGCCCCCAAAACCCACGAATGGGCTGGAAAAAACCTTTTCTTCGGCGGTGTGCATATCGTCTCCGCCAGTCCGGATGGTCACTTCGACGGAGCCGGCGACCCGCGCCGCGGCGGAGCAGTGTCCTTCGCGCGATTGTAAGAGGTCGCTCGCGGCCGAACTGCTCTGGAATAATCGTCCGCAAGCGAACTCCCACAGCAAGCGGGCTCTTACAATACAAAACCTTTGCATGAACCGTGGAATGCTTGGTAAAATAGGCGGCTACGTCAACACGATGCCATTTTTGGCAAAAAGGAAGAGTGATTTAATAATGCCGAGTGTAAAAGTTCGCGAAAATGAACCTTTTGAGTACGCACTGCGCCGCTTCAAGCGCTCCTGTGAGAAAGCTGGTGTGCTGGCAGAAACACGCCGCCGTGAGTTCTATGAAAAACCCACGTGGGAGCGCAAGCGTAAAGCAGCTGCTGCCGTAAAGCGCAATATGCGCCGTTTGTCGCGGGAAGTAGTTCGCCGCACGCGGATGTATTAATTACAGCCGTATTTTTACCCGACCGGCCCGCCCGGGTTGGTGATGCGCGGTTCACGCCCTGGTGAATCGCAGAATAGATACAAGATTGGGAAATTGGTGATTGGTATTTTCTGATGTCGCTTAAAACCCGTATCCTAAATGATGTCAAAAATGCGATGCGTGCCCGAGAGCGTGATCGCCTGGGCGCTCTGCGACTGGTTACCGCTGCGATCAAGCAAAAAGAAGTCGATGAGCGCATCGAGCTCGATGATGCGCAGGTGCTTGCTGTGCTGGACAAAATGGTCAAGCAGAGGCGTGAATCTCTGGAGCAGTTTGAGCAGGCCGGCCGTGAAGACCTGGCGGAAAAAGAGCGGTTTGAGCTGGGCTTGATACAGACCTACCTGCCCGAGCCACTAGGGGAAGAAGAACTGTCTGCGCTGATCCTTTCTACGATCACCGAACTGGGCGCCAGCAGTATCCGCGACATGGGGCAGGTGATGAATTCTCTTCGCAGTCAGGTCCAGGGCCGCGCTGATATGAAAGCCGTCAGCCAGGCCGTCAAGCAGCAGCTAAACTCCTGACATGGGCGGCCGAACAGCGGGCGCCCCATCACAAACAGGCCTGCCACAAGCAAGCCTGCCACAAGCAAGCCTGCCATGGGCGGACTGATCCCCGAATCATTTATTGACGAGTTGCTTGGCCGCCTTGATATCGTGGAAGTGATCGAGCGCCACGTTCCGCTGAAGCGCGCCGGACGCGAGTACCAGGCATGCTGCCCGTTTCATGACGAAAAAACGCCCTCGTTCACGGTCAGCCCGCAAAAACAGTTCTATCACTGCTTCGGTTGCGGCGCCCATGGCTCAGTTATTGGCTTCCTGATGAATTACGAGGGCCTGGAATTTGTCGATGCCGTCGAAGACCTGGCGCGTCATGCCGGATTGACCGTGCCCAGGGAAGCTTCCCGCAAGGCGCAACCATCGGCCGGCTTGTATGAAGTGATGGAGTCGGTCGCATCTTTCTACCAGGACCAGCTAAAAAACAGCCCTGAAGCCATCGATTACCTGAAAAAGCGCGGCTTGTCGGGCGATATCGCGAAAGATTTCGGTGTCGGGTTTGCACCAGGTGGCTGGAGTAATTTGATGGAACGCCTGGGTGGAGACGAAAAGAAACGGTCACTTTTGAAACGGGGCGGCCTGTTGAGTGAGGGTAAAAGCGGCGCCTATGACAAGTTCCGGCACCGTATCATGTTCCCGATCCATGACCGTCGCGGGCGCGTGATTGGCTTTGGCGGCCGTGCGCTGGACGATGATGGCCCCAAGTACCTGAACTCACCGGAGACAGAGCTTTTTCACAAGGGCCGGGAACTGTATGGGCTATACCTGGCCCGCAAAAGCCAGGCGAAACTGGACCAGATCATCGTGGTTGAAGGTTACATGGACGTGGTGGCGCTGGCCCAGTTCGGTTTCCGCAATTGCGTGGCCACGCTGGGTACGGCTACCACGGGTGATCAGGCCGAATTATTGTTCCGTGCGGCCAGCGAGGTGATTTATTGCTTCGATGGCGACAAGGCGGGCAGAAAAGCCGCCTGGCGTGCACTGGAGGCCACCCTGCCTCGTCTTCGGGAGGGGCGGCAGGCGAAGTTCCTGTTCCTGCCGGACGGAGAGGATCCGGACACCATGGTGCGCAGCGAGGGGGCCGGGGCGTTTGCTGCTTTACTGGATGCAGCGCAGCCCCTGTCCGAGTTTTTTTTCGACCATTTCACAGCAGCCGTAGACATGGCTTCCATCGATGGCAGGGCAAAACTGGTGGAAATGGCCAGGCCGCAAGTGGATATGATTGCGCCGGGTGTATTTCATGACATGATGTTCAGCCGCCTGGAGGCCCTGGCGCAACACCGTCTGCTTGAGACTCGCGGCCAGGCTCCTGGAAGTAGCGGAAAAGCTCCGATTGGCAGGAAGCCGGCCCAGCAGAGAACGCCCATGCGATTGGCGTTGGCCCACCTGGTGCAGAATCCATCGCTAGCCGCGCTGGCAGGGGATATGGACAGGTTCTCGGGCTGTGCCCTGCCGGGCATTGAAATATACCGGGAATTGGTTGACTTCTGTACCCAACACCCCAATATGACCACGGCCCAGTTATTGGAATTTTGGCACGAACATCCGGCCCGGTCACACTTGATTACCCTGGCAACCTGGCAGTTTCCGGGGGAAGAAAAATTATTGGCGCAGGAGTTTCAGGATGCAGTGACCGGCGTCGAGTTGCAATGGACGGAAATGCAGATTGCGCACTCGCCGAGAATTGTTGAACTGGATTCAGATGAAAAGACAGCATTGCTGCAGTTGCAGCAACACCGGCAGGCATTAATCGAGGTTTTGCAGGGCGAGAAAACGTAAACAGGGGTCAGCGGGCAATTTGATGTCGCCGAGTTGATGATCTTGGACTATAGTTAGGTAAAAGCGTAAAAAGATTTATGAACCAGAATCAACAATCCCAACTGAAAGATCTCATAACCAAGGGAAAAGAGCAGGGTTTTCTGACCTATGCTCAGGTTAATGATCACCTGCCTGATGACATTGTCGATCCGGAACAGATCGAAGACATCATCAACATGATCAATGACATGGGTATTTCCGTGCACGAAGTGGCGCCGGATAGGGATACCATGATCCTGAATGATTCGGCCGCTACCGCCTCCGAAGATGATACCGCAGCAGAAGAAGCCGCCGCCGCCCTGGCCGCGGTGGAGACTGAAATTGGCCGCACCACAGACCCTGTGCGTATGTACATGCGTGAAATGGGCACGGTGGAGTTACTCACGCGCGAAGGCGAAATCTCCATTGCCAAGCGCATCGAGGATGGTCTGCTGCAAGTGCACCATGCACTGGCGCGTTTCCCCGGGACCTATGCCACCCTGCTGGTCCAGTACGCGACTTACGCCGAAGGCAGGCAGCGCCTGGGCGAGTTGATGATCGATTTCATCGATCCGGAAGAATTGGCCAAGCAGGAGATCCCCAAGCCAGTCAAACCGGCCAAAGTGAAAGCGGCTGAGGCTGCCGCTGCCGGTGGCGATGACAAAAACGACAAGGCCGAAGAAGTAGAGGAAGAAGAAGAAGAGGATCAGGGTCCCACGGGACCGGATCTGGAAGAAGTTGCACTTAAGTTCACCCAGTTGGGTAAATTGTTCAAAAAATTTATCATCGCGCACGACAAGTATGGACCTACGCACAAGAGCGTGATCAAAATCCGCGAGGACATGGCTTACATCTTCCTGCGCATCAAGTACCCGGCGAAAATGGTGGATCACCTGGTCGACCGCTTGCGTTACATGATCTCGCAGACGCGCGATCTGGAGCGGATGATCCTGCAGATGGCCGTGGTTCAGGCCAAGATGCCCAAATCAATCTTCCTGAAATCCTTCATCGGCAACGAGGCTAACCCCGAATGGTTAACCCCCATTCTGGCGGGTACACAGAAATGGGTGACCCCGCTGGCGGAATACGCACCTGAAATCCATGCGGTACAGGAAAAACTGGGCCGGCTGGAGAAAGAATCACGCCTGGCGATCGCGGAACTGAAGGACATCAACCGTTCCATGTCGATCGGAGAAGCCAAGGCACGCCGCGCCAAGAAAGAAATGGTAGAGGCCAACCTGCGCCTGGTGATCTCGATTGCCAAAAAGTACACCAACCGCGGCCTGCAGTTCCTGGACCTGATCCAGGAAGGCAACATCGGCCTGATGAAAGCGGTCGACAAATTCGAGTACCGTCGCGGTTACAAGTTTTCAACCTACGCCACCTGGTGGATCCGGCAGGCCATCACGCGTTCAATCGCGGACCAGGCCCGCACCATCCGAATCCCGGTGCACATGATCGAGACCATCAACAAGCTGAACCGTGTTTCCCGCCAGATGCTGCAGGAAATGGGCCGCGAACCCGTGCCCGAGGAACTGGCCGAGCGCATGGAAATGCCCGAGGACAAGGTGCGCAAGGTGCTCAAGATCGCCAAGGAACCCATTTCGATGGAAACCCCGATCGGCGATGACGAAGATTCACACCTGGGCGATTTCATCGAGGACGCCAACATCTCCTCCCCGGTGGATTCCGCTACCGGTTCCGGCCTGACCGGCACCGTACAGGGCGTGCTGTCCGGTCTGACGCCACGCGAAGCCAAGGTGCTGCGCATGCGTTTTGGCATCGACATGAACACCGACCACACGCTGGAAGAAGTCGGCAAACAGTTCGACGTGACCCGTGAGCGCATCCGCCAAATCGAGGCCAAAGCCCTCAGAAAACTGCGCCACCCCACCCGCTCCGAACAACTGCGAAGCTTCCTCGACCTGGATTAATCTGTAAGAGCGTGCTTGCGCGCGACCAGGGCCCGCAACAGCGGGCCTTTTTCACTGCAATATCCAGAAACCAGCGATTTTCCTACGGAAATCATAGGGATTATCCACTTCAGAAATTTCTTGAATGGAGTTGAGCGTACCAACGCAGGATCGGGAGCTTCTGAGATCAGTTGCCTCTGAACTGAGAAAGGGTGGTTTTGATGCAGATCGAATGCGGATGCTACTCAAATCTGCACTAAAGGGAGAGGATCTTATCGATTTCAAAGCTTTTCTGGAGATGGCGCCACTGGAAGGAGTCGACCTCAAGCGCAGCAAGGATACAGGCTGGAGGGAAATTGATTGGTGAAATACCTGGTTGAACGGGTTGATCCAGGTATTTGGCAACAGGCTCATCCCTGTTGATCAGAGGACTGCTTTGGTATGGGCCGAAATCTGCATCGGCCGGACACTGCCGATGATTGACAGCCTGATGGCCGCGACAGCGATATCCATGAACCTGACTTTTGTAACCCGAAATACGAAAGACATCCAGGACTGTGGTGTCCGCTACATAAATCCATTTGAAGTATAGCCGGATGCATGTACGACTCATCTGGCTTCAGGTAGAATACCCGCCTCATGGGCCCTTAGCTCAGCTGGTTAGAGCAGTCGACTCATAATCGATTGGTCGAAGGTTCAAGTCCTTCAGGGCCCACCATTTTTTAAAAGACAAATACACGAAGATACTGGGTTATGAGCCTGGCTCTGATTCTCATTCCAGACGGTCTCTCAGCCCCCTTACGCTTTCGATTGGTCCATATCAGGTTTCGGCTGCACTTTCTTCACGCGAATCGAATTTCCATCCACATCCTTACCGTTGAGGTTTTTCATCGCTGCCTTGGATTCTCCGGGGGAGGGCATCTCAACAAATCCAAACCCCTTGGATCGATCGGACTTTTTATCCAGGACCAGCGCGCAGGACTGCACCTTGCCGTACACCTCGAATAAAGCTCGAAGTTCTTCCTCAGTGGTGGTGCGGGCAAGATTTCGAATGAGTAATTTCATGGGGGTCCGTCGTGTTGGAAGGTAAATTGACTGTGGGTGAAGAAAGTTTGCATGTAATACTATCAGTTAAAGTGCTTGCCCCCACCGCATTTACCCGATCTTTGGCAGACAGCTCACATCAGGATCTAACCATGACCCAAAACGATATCTTACGCCGCATCCGATACATTCTCGACCTTGAGGATTCGAAGATGATCTCTATTTTTTCCCTGGCGGGCCTCGAGGTGACACGGGCGCAGATCAGTGACTGGCTGAAAAAAGACGATGACCCGGCCTATCAACAACTCAGTGATCTGGAGCTTGCCACTTTTCTCAATGGTCTGATCGTGGAAAAACGCGGAAAAAAGGACGGGCCACAACCCGCGCCGGAACAAAAGCTGAACAACAATATCATCTTCATGAAACTGAAAATTGCCTTCAACCTCAAAGCCGAAGATACCCTGGCCCTCCTGGCCTTGAATGACCTGGCTATCAGCAAGCACGAACTCAGCGCCTTTTTCCGCAAGCCGGGCCACAAACATCACCGTGCCTGCAAAGACCAGGTGCTTCGTAACTTTCTGAAAGGCCTGCAGCTCAAATACCGGGGCCCTTATGAAAACCTGCCACTCTCCGTGCGACCGCTTGTGGGAAACCGCCCAAGGTGATGGAGTGGCCAGAAATTCTGAACGATATTTATGATGAAAAGTACACTATTCGTCACACTATGCAGAATAGCCCTACATAATGCATTGATTACAAAGGACAACAGCTCGACTCATACTCGATTGGTCGAAGGTTCAAGTCCTTCAGGGCCCACCATTTTTTTCGGAAATCGCGTCTGGGCGCCAGCTATCCTGCTGGATACTGCCCACCCAGCTTTGCAATTATCTTATTAAATATGGTTATGCCATCGTCGGGTTCTTTGTCTGCCGCGTTTTCTTGAAGCGCGGTTTTGACCTCATCATATTCAGTCCAATCTAAAGAGGCGGTGTAACACTGCATCTGGTGTAGTACTTTCACCATTATCCTGAATCGTCCTTGTCTGGTCGCTGCCCTCAGACCATTCAAATAGCTTTCTCTGTGAACTGTGGGGATAATCAGCTTATGTAGGTTTTCAGATACCAATTCGGAATTCATCATTATTCGGGAAAGTCTTCCATTTCCATCATCGAAGGGATGTACTTCGCTGATCATGAAATGAATGAAAATTGCTCTTTGCAACCCAACTGGAAGAGACTGATAAACATCAAACCCCTGAATCAGGGTCCCTTCCACCAATTCTGGTAAAACGAAGTCTGTCCCACCGGCTTTATTGGGTTTTAACTTAAATTCCCCGGGTCTTTTGTCTGGTCTTTCCGCCAGAAGTAATCCGTGCCTGACTTTGAGAATATCTATCAGCTCAGCAGCATCTGCGGGAACCCGGTGCATTTCAGACATATCGCCTGAAATCTCAATGTGAGCCAAAATATCATGGCTATCCTGATGCCGTTTGTAGTCCACTTTTTTTTCAAAAGCGATTTCTTCTGCTTCTTCAATAGTAAACTCTGTTCCTTCAATGAAATTTGAGAAGTAGCTTTCGAAAAAAGTTAAGTTTCTCCAGCCTGACTTGTTGTAGTCGTAGGCGCTAGCTGTCAAATCTGTTCCATCCAGGTATTTGGCCAGCGCACCAAATCTATCAATCCGAAATTGATCGAAAGGCTCTCCTTTTGCCTTGGCTATACCCAGGCGGGTTTGCAATATTCCTTCTGCTGTCTGAGTTTTTAAGAGTGCTGCAATCAACGCATTCAGCTTTTCAAATTCTTCTTCGAGTTCCAGAACAGGCGCCAAATCACGGGCTTCATCTCTAAGAGCATTAACAGCCTGCTCTCCACTCCTTTGGATGAACTTAACGAGTTCTGACTCGACCCATTCATTACCTAGTGTTTTCTTTGATTTTTTATTTCCTCGAGAAGGAGCCAGATTCTCAAGGCAATACCGCGCTGGATTACTTCTTCTCATTTCCAGGCTAACTTGCTCGACTCCCTGATCCGTGTTTCCAGGTGAAATACTAAAATTTAAGTGGCCCACTTGAACTACCCGGGGCGACCGTAATTTGCTCGACACAAAATACAGTCGCCCCTCCGCTGGTCTTAGTTCAGCGGCTGTTCTGGCAACGGCAACCGGACCATCAAAAATTTTGCAGGCGATCTCCATCCACTTATTGTTCAGTGTTTTGGTGATTTCTTCTGTATCGCTCGTATTGATGTATATTCCTTTGCGAATACGATGCAACTTGCCCTGTGCAGCAAGCCTTGATGCTTTTTGTGCTTCCTCGCTCGAGGGGAATATTAGTTTTGCCATGACCAATTTTTCTGCGTTGTCTATTGGCTTTTACCACAGACAAAAAGCTTCCTAATTAGTTATTGGTATGTGATAAAAACTCTAGATTGGTGAGAAGTATATGATAGAAACTATAGATTAGCGAGCTATAAGTGATAAAAACTAAAGATTAACTATCTATAAGTGATAAAAACTATAGTTTAATACGATAAAACGAGAAAATGTGTGGTTTTGGATTTAGGGGTCTGGGGCAGGACAAGTCACTTCAACACCAGTTAACTTGTCACTGTCGTCCGGGGCGCTGCTTTTTACGGTTCAGTGACAACCGTCCCCCCCAGGTCC
>JAIVWI010000004.1:0-15909 GCA_048636595.1 Oceanospirillum sp.
CTAAAAAGCGATAAACTTCTGGCGGATAATTTTTCGGCAAAGCATTCGAGAGCGACGTAAGCGAAAAAAGCAGAACCAACATGCCAGTGATGCTAAACAACTTAGTCCTGAGCAAGCCAGGGCCAGGCTAGTTAATGATCTCTCCAATGTTCCAACCCCGTGGGGATGGGCGCATTACGAAAAACATACGATTGAAGGAGGCCATCCAGCAACGGCGAATGGCCATTCACACAGTATTTCCGAATCTTTTCATCACTGGGCAGACAGACTGGTACAGGGGAAGCACACTGTTGACGATGAAGAATACAAACGCAAAAGGGAGGGCTGGATGCGGACGCTGGTAGAAGACCGTTACGGACGCTCTGCCATAACCCCTGCAAAGCTGTCAGGAGCTTCCAGGCTTTCTCACGACCAAATGGATAATCTCTCCAGTGAAAGGGTGGATAAAATTGAATCCAGGCTCTTGCGAAAAGGTCAAACGGGCGAATTTTCCCTTAATGTGCGTCAACTAAAGTCGAAAAAAACGGCAGGATTGAAAAACTTGAAGATGCCCTGGGGCTGGTGAATCACCTGGCATTTGTACCAACGCGTACTTGAAATTAAGTACCCTGGCCAGACGATTGGTCAAAAATTAATCACAATTTATGCTATATTTGATATGTGAGGGGGTGCAATACTCCCACCGGCGCATCGGAATGTTGCCGGGTTCCAGACAAGGATCAAAAGGAACTTGTAAGTCTCAATCACGTTGAATCCAGATGGACAGCTGGATGATCGTGCGATCTGCTTACTGTGTCTTGCTCTGCAAAAGAGCCACAGGGTCAGGCAGGAGAGAGGCAATACAAATGGAGAGAATTATATTTTTATTGATGGTATTGGGTGGTTTGTACTGGCTGATACATCGTGTACACAATTCCCGGTCATCTAAATCGTCTCGAAGGCCACTTGCCGGCAGCAGTGATTATGCGAGTAGCGCAGGTAGTATGAGTCTCCATGCTACACCGGGAAACAACTTGCTTGCCAATAACAACAAAATTTGGAAAGCGCGGTGTCAACATATGGGGGGCACGGCGAATGATTCCAATGCTCCTGACGACCACAGCAGTGTAAACCAGCACCATCTGATACTCACAGAGGAAGAAGAACACATCGGTGGCTGGGACTCGCCCCACGTCAAGTTCAAGCCATCAAAAACGCAACACGCGACAAAGAGTTAAGCCGCTGCAATTCCCAATACCACGGGCATCCTGACTTCCTGATTGCCAGGGATCTTGATGCCCATGGGTACTGCTTCAATACCCATGGTTTCGTTCTCATAAGGCCGCAGCAATTCCAGGGCCTGTTCCTTGCTTCCATGCAGCCAGGTTTTCGCTTCTCCTGGATCCCTGAGTAATGCCGGACTGCGATGATGGCCCACTGACTTCAATACCTCATTGGGATCCACGGTGATTACCGCCGTGGTCAGGTGAACCGATTGATCAGGCAGGGTAGTGCGGCGGGCCAGCCCGGCCATCATCCAGCAGGGGGCGTCGGTGGGAAACACCGCGTAAGGCACCTGGGGTTTCACGCGGCTATCGAATTCGTAAAACCAGGAAACCACCACGAGAACACGAAATCCGTTTGACCATGCGCCCATGAACGTCGGTGCGAATGGTGCTCCATCCGTACGCAGCCTGGCATTGGCCGTCGAAATGATCCGGCCTTGCTTATTCATCGGCAGGCGGCCTTCGGAATAAACCGGCAGAAAAGGCCAGATAGCCTCCGCGGGCCTGTCGATCCCGTTGTCCTGGTAGATGACCGGAAGTGTCTCCCACACCATGGAGTCCGGCTCTGACTTGCGGCGCAGGCGGGAAGGGGAGATGTTGATCCTCGTTGCAGGATCAGCCGGTAGCGCAGATGGTGGTGTCAGTGATGATGCGAAGGCATAGACTTCGGCCCAGGACAGGTGAGATACAGCGGCTTTTCCACACATACCGCTATTCTACCCCCCCTTTTACTTCCGCTTGTGCTTCTTGACCCTTTCGATAATCTCATGCCCGGTCATTCCATCCAGTCTTGCGGCTAGTTTTTCCCGGCTACGTTGTGCGCCAAGGTCGTAGACCAACAGGAAATCGATTGCGCTCTCGAGGCTCCTGTAATCAAACTCCGAACCAGTCGTCTTGACTTCTTCCATACTCTTGTCAAAAGCTTTAAGGCTGCTGCCATCCATAACTATGTCGAGCCCGGTGGCCGTGGCTGCTCCAGGCGCTTCAGTTTTTACGGCTGCTTCTTCCGTGCCGGTTGCGTCTGCAGGCGTAATTTCTTCTGCTGTAGCCGCAGAGGCATTATCGCCGCCTTGTTCGGGTACCGCACATGCTGAAATTGTAAAAAGAAAAAACAGGGGCACCGTAATCAGGAGGGTGCTTGCCATATTAGTCTGCTTCATTCCATACCTCGATGTTGTCAAGCCTGTTGAGAATTCCCGCTTTTGACCGGCAATTCAGTATTTAATTCAATGGTCCATTCATCCTCGAATCCCGCTAGCCAGGATGACTTTGAAACCCTGGCCCGTCCTCACCGTTTCTACCCGGGTGAAGTAATCAGCCAACCACGCCGGGTAAGGCAGGTGGAGATTGCAAACCAGCAGTATTTTACCTGATTCCGCCAGGAAGTCAGCGGCGCTTGCAACAAAGTTTCTGGCGATATCCAGATCATTCCTGACTCCCTGGTGAAAGGGTGGATTACTGATGATCCAGTCGAAGTTGCCTTCCAGGCCTGAGAGTCCGTCTGAGGCCAATACTGTGGCTTCCAGGTTATTGGCCCTGAGAGAACAGCGCGCCGATTCCAGCGCCAGAGCCGATGTGTCGAGTAAAGTCAGCTTGGAAACAGGCTGCAGGCTGAGTGCAGACATTCCTACGACGCCATTCCCACATGCAAAATCCAATACTTGCCCGCTGGGCTTGAGTTCTTCCAGGGTGTCCAGCAGCAGCCTGGTTCCCTTGTCCAGCTTGCCATGCGCAAACGTACCGGGCAGGGAAACGACATTGATTCGTGTGCCTGCAATCATCAGTGGCCAGGTTTTTTTGTAGAGTTCCAGGTCAAACGGATTCGGCGGAATGGGATTGCCGGCTCTGAACAGGGTGCAGTGCCGGGCGTTGTCGACTTTGGAAATCGATTGAAAATATGGACTGAGTCTTTTCGCTGAAGACTTGATCCCGGAGCGGTTTTCTCCGGCAAGCCACAGGATGGATTGCGGGGGCATGGACGATGTGAGTGCGTGCAGCATCATTTCCAGGCGCTCCCGTTCCCGGGGCAATATGAGCACAATGTCCTGTGCTGTTGAAGCCACTGAGGGAAACAGTCCGAACTCCGCCTTTGCGCCGCTGGAGTTCAGGTAGTTGTAATCGCCAAAGTCCTGCGAAAATACGCTGACCTGCCGATCGTCCTGCGAGAGCTTGCTGAAACAGGAATCACGGGGCGGGTTGATCAACAGGACTTGCCCGGTGCGCAACAACTCCGCATTGCGGCAGATAAGCTGGCTGACGCGCTCCATAAGATTTGTTCAGCTGTACTCTTCAGTTAATCTGGCGTACAGGTCGTAATCGTCAGCAGATTCAATCTTGACTTTGACCAGGTTGCCCGCTGCGAGATGCATGCCGTCAGAAATCTGGACGATGCCATCTATTTCGGGCGCATCAGCCTGGCTGCGCGCTACCGCGCCTTGTTCATCGACACGGTCCACCAACACTTCCTGTATCGATCCGACTTTCATCTGCAGTCGCGCGCGGCTGATCGCGGCCTGGGTCTGCATGAAAGCATTCCAGCGCTCCTGCTTAAGTTCGTCCGGCACAGCGCCTGGAAATTCATTGGCCCTGGCGCCCTCTACCGGTGAGTAGGTGAAGCAACCCACCCGGTCGAGTTGGGCCTCGGCCAGGAAATCGAGCAGCGTTTCGAAATCTTCGTCGGTTTCACCCGGAAAGCCAACGATAAACGTGCTGCGGATAACCAGGTCGGGACAGATCTCACGCCAGCGGTGGATTCGTTCCAGTGTATTTTCGGCTGCTGCAGGCCTTTTCATCTGTTTTAGAATCCTTGGGCTGCCGTGTTGGAAAGGCACGTCCAGGTAGGGCAGGATTCGCCCCCCGGCCATCATCGGAATAATTTCATCGACGTGAGGATAGGGATATACATAATGCAGCCGTACCCAGACTCCAAGACTGCCAAGTGCCTCGCAGAGATCTTTCATGCGCGTCCTGACGGGTTTTCCACCCCAGAAATCCAGCTTGTATTTAAGGTCCACGCCATAGGCTGAAGTGTCTTGCGAGATGACCAGCAATTCTTTGACACCGGCCTCGACCAGTCTTTCCGCCTCGCTCATGACTTCGCCGGCAGGTCTGCTGACCAGGCCGCCCCGGAGAGAAGGAATGATGCAGAACGTGCATTTGTGATTACAGCCTTCAGAGATTTTCAGGTAGGCATAGTGCCGTGGTGTCAATTTGATGCCCTGGGGTGGAACCAGGCTGGTATAGGGGTCGTGTTCCTGCAAGGGAGGCGCATGTTGATGCACTGCGCTGACTACGGCTTCGTATTGCTGGGGCCCGGTAACCGCGAGCACTTGCGGGTGCAGTTTAAAGATTTCCTTGTCGTCACCACCCATGCAACCGGTGACAATGACCCGGCCATTGGCGTCCAGTGCTTCGCCAATCGCCTCGAGCGACTCGGCCTTTGCGCTGTTGATGAACCCGCAGGTATTGACTATGACAATATCTGCGCCTTCATAGTCCGGGCTGATTTCGTAGCCATCCGTACGCAACTGGGTCAGGATGCGCTCTGAGTCGACCAGGGCCTTCGGGCAGCCCAGGCTGACCATACCGATTTTCCGCTGTTCAGTCATGGCTGCACACAGCTGTAAGAGCCCGCTTGCGGGCGACATTCAGAGCTTGAAGATTCGCCCGCAAGCGGGCTCTTACATGCACGTTAATCCTTAACATCGGGTTCGAAGAAAAGCCAACTGACCGAAGTAAATTCACTCCGGAGTGCCCTTTCAACCTTGTTGATGGCTGCGATCAGGTCAATTTCCGACCCCGTAGGCGCCATCCTGGCCTTAACCGCGACCATTGCGTCGGGACCAAACTGCATGGTGATCAGGTTATAAACCTCGTCTATTTCGGGACGCTGCTTGAGAAACTGCTTCATTTTCGCCAGTTCTGTCGGTTCAATACTTTGACCGATCAGTAGATCCTTGACTTCCACTGCTACGAAAAAAGCGACTACGATCAGTAGTACACCGATGGATATCGTGCCCAAAGCATCCCACATGGGATTACCGGTGATGTAGGTCGCAAATATGGCTGTAAGAGCAAAGACCAGCCCCAGCAGGGCGGCAATATCCTCACCAAACACAACGATCAACGCACTGCTTCGGCTATTCCTGAACCATTGAAAAATACTGCGCCCGTACCGTTCTTTGTTCACTTCCCTCAGGCAACCCCAGAGCGAAATTGATTCGGCGACGATGGCGAACACAAGCACGATAATGGCGACCCACGGATACGACAACGGTGTTGGGTGCAATAATTTATGTACGCCTTCGTACAAGGAAAACATGCCGCCAACGCTGAACAGGATGACGGCGACCAGGAAAGACCAAAAGTAAATGCTCTTGCCGAATCCCAACGGGTGATCATCCGTAGGCGCCTTTTTTGTCTGGCGCAGGCCGAGGATCAGAAGCAGCTGATTGCCGGAGTCTGCAACCGAGTGGATCGCCTCTGCCAGCATGGCGCCTGAACCTGTTATCGCGGCGGCCACGCCTTTGGCTACCGCGATTGCGGAATTGGCAAACAGGGCAAACAGGATGGATTTCAGTGAATCAGCCTGGCCGGCCATGGGGCACTCTCGTCATTTATTCGCGGGAAGACGGGATTATGAGTGCTTACCCCTAATCACTCAAGCCTGATGTAAGAGCTCGCTTGCGGGCGGCTTTCTGAGTTTGAAGATTCGCCCGCAAGCGAGCTCTTACAATAAGGGCATCACTCGTCGGAAAAATGATGCCCGTTGATGGAAAATTGAAAACCAAGGCGATTTTCCGGCATGACAATCGTTAGAGTCTTGTCCCGGCGGTTGCGCTTGATCGTGAATTCCACTTCATCCCCCGGCTTGAGATCGCGCAGGGCACGCATCATGTCGGCCGGCGTATCGACGGCGGTCGTTCCTATTTCCAGCACCACGTCACCGGACAGAAGGGTGTATGCATTGCCTTCTTTTGCCTTGATTACGAGTACACCGCGTTCTGTTTTGAAATACTCACCCAGGTCTTTATTGATCGTGGTTAGTTTCAATCCCTGCGAATGAGGCAGCCCGAACCAGATATCTGCTTCGCGCATAGCGTGTTGCCCGAAATCTGACATTTCCAGCATTTCCAAATGAATATCATCGCCGAGCGAAGGGTATTCACCATCCGGGCCGCTAAACATGTAGCTCATGGATTCGATTCTTTCCGTCAGCGCTTCTACCCGGGCAGCCAGGGCTTCCTCGTCGATTTCCGGAACCACGATGCGTTCTATGATGACTTCCAGTTCACCTGGTGCCACAGGGGCGCCCGATTCTTCGGGTATCCTGATCAATGACTGCCAGGAACGGGGCTCGCGTTGTTCGGCTGTTACCATGTAGTCCCATTTCTCTCCATCACGAATGACGCTGATAGCGAGTTCTTCCCCCGCTTTTGTTTCACTCATGACCTCGAAAACGGATTTTCCATCCGGGGCATGGGTGCCGGAAGTCAGGTCCTCGCCACGAATTGAAACCATGATATCGTTCTGTTGCAGGCCGGCGCGTTCCGCCGGGCCATCGGGGGAAACACCGATAATTTTCACGCCTTCCGATGTCTGCTCACCCAGGATTACGCCAATCACAGCCCGGTCGCCGAGGTTGATAGCGCGATACCGGTGGCGCTCTTGTTCTTCCATGGCCAATTCCCGGTGCGCTCTTGCGACTTCGCGGGAGGCTTCGCGTAACTCACGATGCAACCGGCTTAATTCTTCACGCTGCAGTGCGGTTTCCTCACGCTGCAAGGCGCGTGCCTTCGCCATTTCTTCGCGCTGCCGGGTGGTTTCTTCACGCTGCAAGGTACGTGCCCTCTCCATTTCAGACCGCTGCCGGGATACTGCTGCTCTTGCCAGTTCAGCTGCCTTCAGCGCTTCAACGCGTGTCCTTTCGGCTTCTTTCAGCATGGCCTCGTATTCGGCCTTCTCTTCTTCAGATATTGCCTGGGAATCACTGGCGGGGCCTGTATCTGGAGTCTCCGATACGGCTTGTAGTGGCGCTGCCATGGCCATCAGGGCTGTTATAAGTATTGCGAGATAACATGGTTTGTTCATCGATCCATATTCCTTTTCAAGGCTTCCTGTCTACAAAGACGCCATCCGGTGGTATTCCCGTCGCAATTGATTTTGATAAAGCTGCGACAGGTCCAGCATGAGGTTGATACGCTGGCTCCAAAGGTCCACGGAATCGGGGCGCCTGCTGAGCTCCTCATCCACCTGTGCTACCAGGTCTTCGAGTTCAACCTGGTAAACAACCGAAGCAGTAGGCATTACGCCGGCCTGCGACCGGATTTTTTGTAAATTGGATTCCAGCTGTTGCGACAAAGAGATCAAAGAATCCAGGGTATTGGTCCGGGGACCATCGCTCGATGCAGGGGGTTTTACCTGGGTGGTCTGTAACTGTTGCGCACCGGAAGTGCCGGATGGAATGCTGTAAGGCCGGTAGACGAATACACCCACGGCCAGGATTACGGTTGCTGCAATTGCCAGTGTGCTTCCAGCCAGAGTGACTATCCGCTTGCGGCTTTTCTGCTTTCGCAAAGCGGCTTCTATCATCGGCCAGTCGTCGGCCTGCGGTGATACCAGGGGCAGGCTTCCCAGGTTCAATGGATCCCTTTCATGTTGCATGATTAGTACCTTTGCAGTCATTTGTCGTCATTCTTCAGCGTGTTGCTGACTCCACTTTGTTGAATTCGGTCGGGTTCATCCGGCGCTCCAGTGCTGCGCGTAATTTTGTCCTTGCACGTGACAGCCTGGTCTTGGAAAAACTTTCGGTTTTTCCAAACAAACCGGCGATTTCCTTATGTTTGTAACCTTCCACGTCGTGCAGCCAGACCACTGCACGATCTTCCCGATCCAGCGTAGACAAGGCGGATTCCAGATCCATGGAGAGACCGATTCGTTCATGGTCTCCATCCGTGTGGGCATGGAATTCCTGGAGTTCAACGGCATCGGCCCTGGGCAGTTTGCGCAGTGCGCTAATGGTGTGGTTGACCACCACTCTTCGCAGCCAGCCCCAAAAGGGTGCATCGCCCCGGAACTGCCGGATTTTACTGAAGGCCGTGATAAAAGCCTCCTGCGTCACATCCCGGGATAATTCCCGGCACTGGCAAATACGAAATGCAACCGAGTATGCGGGCTGTTGGAATTTGCGGTAAATCTGCTCGCAGGCACCCATATCCCCGCGGCGTGCACGCGCGAGGGTCATTTCGTCCAGTTCGATTTCGAAGGGCGATTGGCTCATTATCTACAGGGACGAGTGTAGACCATAAAACGTCGCACAAAAAAACGGCCGCTGCTGCGGCCGTTTCTGTATAAGGTCCCTTTGGACCGAACTGTAAGATATTCCATGGCGCCGAAATCTACTGTAAGAGGTCCCTTTGGGGCCGAACGACAAGATATCCCTTGGCGCCGAAATCTATTGTAAGAGGTCCCTTTGGGGCCGAACTATAAGATATCCCATGGCGCCGCGATACGCTCTGGAATAATCGCGCGCAAGCACGCTCTTACAATCACCAGATTTTTACCCGGTCCTCTGGAGGCAACCACATGCCGTCGCCCTCCTTGACGTCGAATGCTTCGTAAAAAGCATCCACGTTGACCGCGGCGCCATTGGCTCGGAACCGGGCCGGAGAATGCGGGTCGATGGTCAACAGACGCTTGGTTTCCTCGTCACGAGCCTTGCCTCGCCACACCTGGCTCCAGCCCAGGAAAAATCGCTGGTCACCGGTCAGGCCGTCGATCACCGGCGCCTCTTTACCGTCCAATGATATCTTGTAGGCTTTATAGGCAATGCCCAGTCCACCGAGGTCACCGATGTTTTCACCGGAAGTGAATTCTCCGTTGATGGTCAGGCCGTCGATCACTTCGTAACTGTTGTACTGCGCCGCCAACTTCTCTTTGCGTTCATCGAACAGGACGACATCCTCCTCGGTCCACCAGTCACGCAGGTTACCGTCGCCGTCAAACTTACGTCCCTGGTCGTCGAAACCGTGCCCGATCTCGTGGCCGATGACAGCACCGATTCCGCCATAGTTCACCGCGTCGTCCGCATTGACGTTGAAGAACGGCGGTTGCAGGATCGAAGCCGGGAATACAATTTCATTCCATACCGGGTTGTAGTAGGCATTTACCGTTTGCGGGTTCATGAACCACTCGTCCTTGTCGACCGGTTTGTCGAGTTTGTCGATGTTGCGCTTGTATTCAAACGCGGCCGCGCTCCTGATATTAGCAAGCAGGTCACCCTCAACGATTTCCATGCTGCTGTAATCACGCCACTTTCCAGGGTATCCAATTTTGGGTCTGAACTTGGACAGCTTAACCAGCGCCTGCTGCTTGGTCTCTTCACTCATCCAGTCAAGTTCAGTGATTGACTGACGGTAGGCTTCGACCAGATTGGCGATCATGGTTTCCATGCGTGCCCTGGATTCTTCCTGGTAATGTTTATTAACATAAAGCTGGCCGAGCAATTCACCCATGTTTCCATTGGTTGCATTTACAGCCCGCCTCCAGCGCGGCCGGGGTTCTTCGATACCCTGCAGGCCAGCCTTGTGGAACTCGAACCAGGCCTGGAAAATATCATCACCCAGGACAGGTGCAAATGCGTCGATAGCCTGGAAAGTCAGGTAGTCTTTCCAGGTAGAGATATCGGTGCCGGCAATGATGTCACTGGCCGCTTCAAAATAACTGGGCTGGCTGACAATGTAGTGGTCACGGCCCGGCACCTGGCTGGCCTCCAGGTTGGCCTCCCAATTGATTTTCGGGGCCATCTGTTGCAGTTCTTCGGGCGTTTTCGGATTGTAGCTCTTCACCGGATCGCGGTTATCTTCCTTGGTCCAGTGCACCTCTGCCAGTTGATGTTCCAGCGCCAGCAGGGATTTGGCTTTGTCTGCACCGCCTTCGATTCCGGCAAGTTCAAATAGCCTGGCGACATAAGTGCGGTAGAGTTCGCGCCCTTTGACGAACTGCTCGTCATCCAGCAAGTAATAATCCCTGTCAGGCAGAGTCAGGCCGGATTCGCCCAGGTAGACCACCGTGGTATCCGGGTCCTTGAGGTCTGAAAAGATAAAGCCCCCAATTGGTCCGTCAACTCCATACGCACCAAGGCTGCCGAATGCGCGGAAAAGGTCATCGTACGATTCAATGGCCGCTATCTCATCGAGCTCGGCGCGAATGGCGCCAGTACCAAGTTCGGTCGCTGTTTCAGCATCCATATAGGAATTGTAAAAGTCGCGGATTTTCTGCGTGGCGCTGCCGTACCCGGCATTTTCATCCGCACTGACTTCATCCACCAGCGCCTTTACATCGTCCTCGGATTGTTCGCGAAGCATGTCAAAAGTGCCCCAGCGGGCACGATCAGCCGGTAGGTCGGTTTCCGCGACCCATTTTCCGTTAACGGCGTCAAACAGGTCATCCTGTGGCCGGACGGTGGTATCGAAACCGTCAAAATCCAGGCCACTGACCGGTTCGATTGCTTCAACAATCGTTTCTTCAATCACTGCTTTGTCAGCTGCGGCGTTGGCAGCCACGGAATCCACATCCTGTTGTTGGTCAGCCTGTTTTTGGCAAGCAAACAGCCCGGACGCCATGGCCAGGGCAGCTATTAATCGGTAATTCATCATTATTCCTCGTCAAGTTTGATGAAAAGCGCGCTACTATACCCAAAATATGCACTTCGTGCAGGTGCCAGAAGTTGGTATGGATTTTTTCATCAATTCGCGAGGAAACTCCCCATGGGACGCTGGCGACCGCCCCCCGAAAAAAGCAGTCCTTACATCACTCCACAGGGTGAGATTGCGCTGAAAAAAGAGCTGAAGGATCTGTGGCAGCTGAGAAGAAAAGATGTTGTGCCGGCCTTGTCAGCAGCGGCGGCGGAAGGTGACCGTTCCGAGAACGCGGAGTATATATACCGCAAGAAACAGCTTGGGGAGATTGACCGCAGGATCAGGTACCTGTCGAAGCGGCTGGATGATGTGGAAGTTATCGACAGAATACCTCCCCAGCAGGACCGGGTGTTTTTCGGCGCCTTTGTAACGCTGGAAGACGAGGAGGGCGCTGTTGTCAGGTACCGGATTGTCGGCGCCGATGAGATCGATCCCGCGATGGCTTATATTTCGGTCGACTCTCCAATGGCGCGGGCACTCCTCGGCAAGTGCGTTGAGGATGAGGTAACGGTGAAACTCCCGGAAAGGAAAGCAATATTCCAGGTGCTGGAAATCACCTATCTGTAAGAGGTCGCTTGCGGCCGAAATGTAAGAGCGCATCCAGCGCACGATTGATATGAAAAAATCGGCCGCAAGCGACCTCTTACAGTTTTGCGTACAAGCGAGTCTCTTGAATTATTTTTCAATGCTCCAATATTAGTTGTGCAGTCGCCGAAAGGGGCTGCAGGCGCTTCCGGCTTGACGGCGGAAGTATTTTTTACAAATACCGAATTGCTTCAAAGGAGGATACGGTAATGACGACATTTGATCTTTCACCATTGTTCCGCACGTCTGTTGGTTTTGACAGGCTTGCTTCCCTACTGAATACAGCGCACCGGACGGACCAGGGTAGCGGCTACCCGCCGTACAATATCCAGACCGCCGGTGAGAATTGCTATAGCATCACGATGGCCGTTGCTGGTTTTTCTGAAGATGAGTTAAAAATCACTTCAGAACACAACAAGCTGTTCGTGACCGGCGAAAAAGCCGAAGAAAAGGAAAGCGATGAATCACGCTTCCTGTATCGTGGCATCGCCACTCGTTCTTTCGAGCGTCGCTTTAACCTGGCTGACCACGTTCGTGTCACTGGCGCCCGTCTCGATAACGGTTTGCTGCACATTGAACTGGAGCGTGAGATCCCGGAGGCGATGAAGCCGAAGACGATCGAAATCCAGTCTTCCGGTACATTGTTGGAAAGCGATGCACAGGAAAAGGATGTTCAGGAAAAAGCCGCTTAAGCTGATTTTATTGGCTTGGCATTAAAGGCTGATGTTTCAATGGGGCGCAGTTTTGCGCCCCATTTTTTCGGGTTTTTATGAAACAATTTTTCTTTTGGCCCTACCAGTTATATGCCTGGCTGATACTCTGGCCATTGGCGGTGATCCTTACCCTGCTTTTCAGCACACTGGCCGTTATTTTTTCCGTCCTGGTCAGTCCACGTTTTTCGAGCCGGGTGGTTGCTTCGACCTGGGGCAGGCTACTTGCCTGGCTGACACCGGTCATTGTGTCTGTGGAAGGCGGTGAGAATGCTCAAAAGGAACGCAGTTACGTTGTGGTGTGTAACCACCAGAGTATGGTTGATATCCTGGTAGTTTATGGCTGGTTAAAGCTTGATTTGAAATGGGTGATGAAACAGGAATTGCGGAAAGTTCCCGGAATTGGAATCGGTTGTGAAAAAGTGGGCCATATATTTATTGACCGAAAGAATCCCAAACACGCCCGCCGGGCTATCGAAGAAGCGTTGGAGCGTCTGGGCGACGGCATTGGAGTTCTTTTTTTTGCGGAAGGAACCCGCAGCCCGGATGGCAGACTGCTGCCGTTCAAGAAAGGTGCTTTCCGCACAGCGGTTGAGCAGCAGTTGCCCGTGCTGCCGGTGACCTTGATCGGTACCCGGGACATTATGCCTCCAAAGTCACTCAAACCCTTTCCGGGCCGTGTCCGGATGGTTATTCATCCAGCCATTGAGACAGATGGTATGAGCCCGGCGCAAATGGAAGATTTAATGAACAGGACGAAAATGACGATTTCATCGGCACTGCCGCAAGAATTGCAATAATCTGGATATTCAGATGGCATTGGGAAAACCGGATCCGAGATACACCCAGGGAAAAAAGGCCCAGGCGAATTTTCGCCTGGCCCTGAAGGTAGCATTCCTGTTCCTGGCGGCGCTTTGGCTGGTGTTTCTGCTGGATGCGTTTCTTGGCTTGAAGCTGAACCGTTTTGGCCTGCGCCCCGGCTCTGTGCCCGGCTTGATTGGTGTTGTGACTGCGCCGTTGCTGCATGGCAGCCTGTCACACATTTTTTCCAACAGCATATCCCTGGTCGTCTCCCTGACCGCCATTTTGTATCTTTACCCCAACTCTTCAACCAGGGTCATTCCAATGATCTGGCTGGGGTCGGGCTTAATGGCCTGGCTGATTGGCCGCCCCAGCATGCATTTCGGGGCGAGTGGTTTAATCTATGGCTTGCTGGCCTATGTGTTTTTCAGCGGTATTCTGCGCCGGGATATGCGTTCTGTTGCCGTGTCGCTGTTGGTTGGTTTTCTCTATGGTTCCATGATCTGGGGGGTACTTCCGATCCGGCCTCACATGTCCTGGGAATTACATCTTTCCGGGGGGCTTATGGGTGTGCTGCTCGCCTTTTTTTACCGGAAATGGGACAGGGTGCCGGTTATCCGCTACGACTGGGAGGAGGATGATTCCATACCCGAGTGGTATCCTGATGGCGAACCCAAAGACCTTGATTTGCCGGATGATCACCGCTAACGATTCAAATTCATGTTCAGAAAAATACTATTCATAATTGGCATAATATTTATAGTATTTCTTTTAGGTGGCATGTTACTGCCCCGGTACGTACACGTTGAACGGAGCATTGAAATTGAAAGGCCGGCTTCGACAGTATTCGTTTTGTTGAATGGTTACGGCATGTTTACTTCCTGGTCTCCCTGGGCGGCAAGGGATCCCGATGCCGTATATGAGTACAGTGGGCCGGCCTCAGGCGTTGGCGCCCGCATGAACTGGTCCGGTGATCCCCGCCTGGTGGGGAATGGCTGGCAGGAGATTACCGGGAGTGAACCATATTCAATGGTTCGCACTCACCTTGATTTTGACCAGCAGGGCCAGGCAGACGCCTATTATCAGATAAGTGAAGCCGGCTCAGGCGTACATCTGACCTGGGGCTTCGATACCGATCTCCTCGAGGGGCAGAGTTTCATGGGGGGCATATTTGCAAAGTATTTCGGCCTGTTTTTTGACCAGTGGATCGGTTCCGATTACGAACAGGGCCTGGCAAACCTGAAAGAGTTCGCGGAATCTCTCCCGGGAGAGGATTTCTCAGATCTGAATGTCGAGATGCTGGATGCAGAGGCGCTGAACATTCTCTACATTTCCAGTGGCGTGGGCCAGAATCCGGGGGGTATTGCGGATATGCTCGACGCCGCCTACAAGGAATTATCGGCGTTCATCCAGGAAAATGAACTGGAAACAAACGGCGGGCGAATGGCAATTACACGGGCCTGGGATGAGGATGGGTACCGGTTTGACGCCGCGATACCGGTGATCATGAAGCCGGTTGAGTTCACGGGAAACGTGCGTGCGGGTCAGTCGCCATCCGGGCCATCGGTTCGTGTCGTTCACCGGGGGGCGTATGAACGCATGACACCAAGCTACGAGAAACTGGCTGCTTACATGGCGGCACATGGCCTCAGGGAAGGCCCGGTGTCCTGGGAGTACTACATTTCCGATCCTTTGCAGACCTCCGGCGACGATTTGATTACCCACATCTATTTCCAGATTGCAAAGTGACCCGTATTAACATCATCGGTTGCGGTCGGGCTGCGAGCAGCCTGGCCCGGCTTTGGCTGCAGGCCGGATCAGTGAACATTGGCGGGGTTTGTAATCGCAGCCTGCATAGTTCCCGCAAAGCTGTTGAGATTCTTGGGGCTGGTAGGGCAGTCGCTTCATTCGATCGGTTCGAAGCGGCTGATTTTTGGCTGATCGGGACCAGCGACGAGCAGATTGCACCTGCTGCTCTAAAAATTTGCAAAGCGCGAGCAGACCTGGCGGGCAGTATTGTCTTTCACCTGTGCGGCAGGCACGGCACGGACATTCTGGTTCCTTTGGCAGACAGTGGATGGCGGGTTGCTGCAGTCCATCCCGTGCGTTCCCTGACCCATGAGCGAATCTCGCTTGCAGAATTCGAAGGCACAGCCATTGTCGCTGAAGGAAACAATGAAACACTGGATGCACTCAGACCCTTGTTCGTTTCGATTGGCGGTGTCTGGCTACCCGTAAAGAATATCGACCGGGGCCTGTACCATGCGGCGCTGAGTATTATCAGCAACATCACCAAGGGCGTGACCTGGAAAGCACAAAACTGGTTGGAGGACGCGGGAATTCCTCCTCAAATGGCTGCTGCTGTGGCGCAAAAACTATTGACGATCACGGTTGAGGATATTGCACGCTCCGGAGCAAAACATTCCATTACCGGTCCTATTGTCCGCGGTGATACCAGCACGGTGGAAGCACATCTCAAAGCCCTGGAGGATGGGCGCTCAGCTGACGTTGATATCTACCGTGTCCTTGCCCGTACCGTCTTCGAACTGGCAATGGAGAGGGGAGATCTGGACGAAACTACGCTCGAGCGCTTCGATATCCTGCTGGGCAAGTAGAACCACGCTTGAATGCCATTGTAAGAGGTCCCTCGGGGCCGAAGTCTACTGTAGGGGCTGTAAGAGGTCCCTTGGGGCCGAAATCTATTCCAGGAACAATCGCCCACAATTTTCCCCTTACATTTCGGCCGCAAGCGACCTCTTACATTTAGCCCACAATCTACCCCTTACATATCGGCCGCAAGCGACCTCTTACATTTAGCCCACAATTTTCCCCTTACATTTCGGCCGCAAG
>JAIVWI010000004.1:15919-47944 GCA_048636595.1 Oceanospirillum sp.
ATCGACTGTAAGAGGTCCCTTGGGGCCGCGAGCGACCTCTTACAGCCTGAATTCCAGCGTGGGGCGGGGTTGAAAACTTTGGTCCATACACCGGCGGGGCGAGTTTTGGAAACTCCTTCAGCCAGCCGTTGTTCGAATTCCCGGCGAGAGATTTCCACAGCGCCCATGCGCATCAGGTGAGGATTGCTGAGCTGGCAGTCCAGCATGCCAAATGACCAGCACTCCAGTTGCTTGCACAGCGCGATCAGGGCGATTTTTCCGGCATCGGTGCGGCGGGTAAACATGGACTCGCCAAAAAAAACAGAGCCGATGGCCAGTCCGTAAATTCCACCGGCGAGCTGGCCGTCCTGCCAGGCCTCAATGGAATGGGCGTGTCCCAGGTGGTGCAAATCGGAATACGCGTCGTGCATCCCGCTTGTGATCCAGGTGCCTCCCCTGTCACCACGGTCTTCGGCGCAGGCTTGAATCACTCCCGCGAAATCTTTGTCCGCGGTAAGTGTGTACTGGCCGCTGTTGTACCTGCGGCGAGTCCGTTTCGAAACGTGGACGTCAGCCGGAAAAATCACGCAACGGGGTGCAGGGCTCCACCACAGCAGGGGCTGATTTTCCGTGTACCAGGGGAATATCCCGGCGCGATAGGCGTTCAACAGTCGTTCGCTTTGCAGGTCTCCGCCCCAGGCGAGCAGGCCGTTTGGTTCCCGAAGCGCTTGTATTGAAGCAGGGAAGGGGGACCTGGGATCCGCCCCCAGTTGAGGTATATCCAGGATGCTTTTCATCCGGAATCTCTTCGAAACGGATCATGTGTGGCCAGTTGCGCGCGATATTCATCCAGCCCATGGTTTTCTCTGCTCAGGAATTCTGCAATAGCCTGCCGAAAAGCCTCATTTCGAACCAGGTGGAAAGAGCGGGTTTCAGATGGCACAAAACCCCGGCTGATCTTGTGCTCTCCCTGTGCTCCTGACTCAAAAACCCGGATGCCGTGTTCAATACAAAATTCGATGCCCTGGTAGTAAGCCGCCTCGAAATGAAGCCCGGGCACTTCTTCCATACAACCCCAGTACCGGCCATAAAGCCGCCCTCCGCCAGACAGGAAAAAGCTCATGGCTATAGCCTGGTCATCCCGTTTCGCCAGCAGGACATGTACGCGGTCCGGCATGTTCTTTGCGATATCGCGGAAAAACCCGGCTTGCAGGGCAGGGTGGTTGCCGTAGGCCATGAAGGTATTGAGGTAACAGCTGTAAACGAATTCGTGGTCCCGGCGGGAGAGTTCTGCACCGGTTTTCCATTCGAATTGAATACCCGATTCACTTACCTGCCTGCGCTCCCGCCGGATATTTTTCCGTTTTCTGGAACGCAGTTGGGCGAGAAAATCATCGAAGGAACGATAATCCTGGTTGAACCAGTGATACTGCCAGTCCCTGCGGGCCAGCAAGGGCTCATTGTCCAGGGCTGCAGAGTCCGTCTCGTTGCAGAAATTGCAATGCCAGGATGAGAAATCCCGGGTCCTGCATTCTTCGATGGCCAGGTCGATCAGGGCTTGTCTCAGTTTGCCGGCATCAGGGTGTCCCATTTTGACCAGGAGGCGCGGGCCGGTAACCGGCGAGTACGGGATGGCGGTCAGCAGTTTGGGATAGTAAGGCAAGTGGTGGCGCTGATAGGCGGCGGCCCACGCCCAGTCAAACACGAATTCACCGTGTGAATGAGACTTGATGTAAGTGGGCGCGAAGGCCACCAATTGCTCACCCTGGTAGAGCCCAAGGTGATGCGGTTGCCAGCCTGAACCTGCGCTGATGGACGCGGAGGCCTCCAGGGCATTGAGGAAAGCGTGGGAGAGAAACGGATTGTCCCCGTGATCCAGTTGATTCCAGTCCTGTTCATCGATCCTGGAAAAATCCGTGATGATACGGGGGGTTGTTTTCACTTTCCTTTGTGGTTGCTAATTCTTGTGGGCTTCGTGGGCCAGCCAACGTTCTGCGTCCAATGCCGCCATGCAGCCAAAACCGGCCGAAGTGATGGCCTGGCGGTAGACGTGGTCACAAACGTCACCGGCGGCAAAAACACCGGGCATGCTGGTCGCGGTGGCGTTACCATTACTGCCACTCTCGATGTGCAGATAACCGCCGGTCATATCCAACTGGCCCTGGAAAAGTTCCGTATTGGGTGCGTGGCCGACGGCAATGAAAACCCCCGCCAATTCGATATCGGTTTTTTCTTCCGACTTGACATTTTTTACCCGCATTCCGGTCACACCGCTGTCGTCTCCTAACACCTCATCGAGCACGTGGTCCCACAGGATGCTTATGTTTCCTTCTTTTTCCTTTTTAAGAATGCGATCCCGAAGTATTGCTTCTGCGCGTAGTTCATCACGCCGGTGAACGAGGGTGACTTCATCGGCTATATTGGACAGATACAGGGCCTCCTCGACCGCGGTATTGCCGCCGCCGATAACCGCGACTTTTTGCCCCCGGTAGAAAAAGCCGTCACAAGTGGCGCAAGCTGAAACGCCCTTGCCCTTGAAAGCTTCTTCGGAGGGCAGGCCGAGGTACATGGCGCTGGCGCCGGTTGCAATAATCAGGGCGTCGGCGGTATAAACTCCGCTGTCGCCTTCGAGCCGGAAGGGACGTTGTTGCAGATCTGCTGTGTGGATGTGGTCAAAGATGATTTCAGTATCAAAACGCTGAGAGTGTTCGAGCATTCTCTGCATCAGGTCGGGTCCCTGCAAACCCTCGACATCACCCGGCCAGTTATCCACGTCCGTGGTCGTGGTCAGTTGGCCGCCCTGTTCCATACCCGTGATGAGGACAGGGTTCAGGTTGGCTCGTGCGGCGTAAATGGACGCAGTGTATCCAGCCGGTCCTGATCCCAGGATCAGGAGTCGGCAGTGCTTAACATCGCTCATGTATAATCGCTCCTTGAAAGAGCTTGCTTGCAGGCGAAAAGGCATGAAAAAATAACGCGCAAGCACGCTCTGAAAATGTTGTGTTCTGAGTAAGTCTGAGGCTCATTATGCTTTGAAATTCAATGCGGATTCCACACAAAGTGGGCGCCAGCTTCGGAATGTCAAGGTGGGTGTTTTTGAAGTCATAATGAAATTTGAATAAAAATCAATAAAAATATATACTTAAAATAAAAATATAATAAGGAACATTAACTTGCCGCAAGCCCGTAAAAAAGCCCGTAAAACTGAGACCGTCAGCGGTCACATCGCCCTTCGGCTCAGCGAGAGTTTTTTCATACTCACCATCCTGTTAGCTGTCTACCTGGTTGCATGCCTGGGCAGTTACGATCCTACCGACCCGGGGCCGTTTAACTCCGTTGCCTCCGACCAGGTGCATAACATAGGCAGATTGCTCGGTGCCTGGATGGCGAATTTCTTCCTTTTCCTTACCGGATATCTCGCCTACACCCTTCCAGTACTGTTGGTCTACACCGGCTGGCTGGTCTACGCCAAGACCGGCAAACTGGGAGAAATATCCGGCGCAATCGAGTGGCTCGCCCGTCTAACCGGTCTGTTGCTGTTTATCCTGTCTGCTACCGGGCTCACGCACATTCATTCTTCACCTCCCGCAGGATCCATGCCCGCCGGTGGGGGCGGCGTGATTGGGCTGCAGATTTCCACCCCTCTGCTGGAATGGTCCGGCTTGTTGGGTTCAACGCTGTTCCTGTTGGCGATGCTGCTGGTTGGACTGACCCTTTTCGCCGGTATTTCATGGTTCCGGGTGATGGACGTGATCGGCAAATACACACTTGCGGGCCTGGCATGGCTGGCAGACTCCGTTGCCGGTATGCGTGTCTGGTTTGCAGGGCGTAAGGCCAAGGCGAAGCGGGTTGAGGTCAGGAGGGCGGATTCGGTGCGCCAAAAGGGCAAGCCGAAGCGGAAGATTGAGCCCCAGATCACATCACTTGAGGCTCAGCCAAGCAAGCGCGCCACGCGTGAAAAGCAGCAAGTGCTGTTCAAGAACCTGCCTGCCGGCTCATTACCCCCGCTTGAATTGCTGGATGATCCGCCGGAACAGGCGGAGGGTTACAGTACCGAGGTACTTGAAGCGCTGTCGCGGCAGGTTGAACTCAAGCTGGCGGATTTCGGTGTGCAGGTTGATGTTGTCGAAGTGCATCCGGGTCCCGTCATTACGCGTTTCGAGTTACAGCCGGCGCCCGGTATCAAATCAGCCCAGATCTCTAACCTGGCCAAGGACCTGGCACGCGGCCTGAGTGTGATATCGGTGCGCGTGGTTGAAGTGATCCCCGGAAAATCGACCATTGGGCTGGAAATTCCCAATGCGGTCCGCCACACGGTGTACCTGTCTGAAATACTGCAGTCGGAGATTTACGATCGCTCATCATCTCCGCTCACCATCGCCCTGGGCAAGGATATCGGCGGCAGCCCGATGATCGCGGACATCACTCGCATGCCCCACGTGCTGGTGGCCGGGACCACCGGTTCGGGTAAATCGGTGGCCTTGAATGCAATGATCCTCAGCTTGCTGTACAAGGCAACGCCAGAGCAGGTGCGCCTGGTGATGGTCGATCCCAAGATGCTGGAATTGTCCGTGTACGAGGGCATACCCCATCTGCTGGCGCCGGTCGTGACCGATATGAAAGAGGCGGCCAATGCCTTGCGCTGGTGTGTTGCCGAGATGGAGCGGCGCTACCGCCTGATGGCTTCGTTCGGTGTGCGCAACCTGGCTGGTTTCAACAAGAAGATCAAGGAAGCGGCCGACAAGGGCCAGCCCCTGACTGACCCACTGTGGAAACCTGCATTGCCTGACGTAGAAGAGGAAGCTCCGGAACTCGAGCTGCTCCCTTACATCGTCGTGGTTATCGACGAGTTTGCCGACCTGATGATGATCGTCGGCAAAAAGATTGAAGAGTTGATCGCGCGTTTGGCGCAAAAGGCGAGAGCGGCTGGTGTCCACCTGGTTCTTGCCACCCAACGACCATCGGTGGATGTGATCACCGGCCTGATCAAGGCGAATATTCCGGCCCGCATTGCCTTCCAGGTATCTTCCCGCGTGGACTCACGCACCATTCTGGATCAAATGGGCGCCGAGCAACTGTTGGGACATGGCGACATGCTCTACCTGCCACCGGGGTATGCTTTGCCGGAAAGAATTCACGGCGCTTTTGTCGGCGACCGGGAAGTACACGCCGTCACCAAGTATTTGAAACAGTTTGGGGAACCGAATTACGTTGATGAGGTTCTAAATGAAATGCAATTGACCACGGATGGCATGGCTATCGGCGCAACCGGCCTGCCCGAAGCAGTGGGCGGCGAACAGGATGAACTCTATGACCAGGCAGTGGCTTTTGTGACCCAATCACGGCGAGCCTCGATCTCCAGCGTACAGCGGCAGTTGCGGGTCGGTTATAACCGCGCCGCCCGGCTGGTTGAGGATATGGAGGCTGCGGGTGTGGTAAGCCCTCCCGAACATAACGGTCAACGGGAAGTCCTTGCGCCACCACCACCAGATGATTGATTGCATAATGCCGCAAACTGTAGGAGCCCGCTTGCGCGACCTTTCAGAGCAGTCGGCCCCAAGGGACCTCTTACATGTAAGAGCGTGCTTGCGCGCGACCTTCCAGAGCATTTACGAATATATGGATACTGAACTTTAATATGAACCGTCTGGCATTCTCATTCCTGGCCGCTTTGCTTATCCTGGCAATCCCCCCTGCCGTCACCGCCCAATCCGGACCCGCCCGGGTTCAGCTGGAGCGGTTTACCGAAGGACTCAAGTCACTGCATGCGCGCTTCGACCAGCAGATAATCAACGCTGATGGCCTGGTCGAAGAAAAAAGCAGCGGCCAGTTATGGATCGCCCACCCGAACCGGTTCCGCTGGGAATACGGGGGCGATTTTCCGGAACTGGTGGTCGCGGACGGTGAAAAAGTCTGGCTCTACGATGAAATGCTGGAGCAGGTGACGATCAGGCAGCAGAGCAGTCTCACGGCAGATTCGCCGTTAACCCTGCTGACGGATCTCAGTCAGCTCGATGTGCAGTTCGATGTCCGGGAACTGGGGGGTGACAGCGGATTGGAGCTGCTTGAACTACGGGCTCACAACCCGGAAAGCCAGTTTGAGCGGGTCCTGCTGGGCATGGTAGACGACAAAGTGCTGCTGATGGCCATGGAAGACGCGTTCGGGTTGCGTACTGAAATCCGCTTTAAGGACATCGAGCGCAATCCGCCGCTGGACGAAAAACTGTTCCACTTCACCCCACCCGAAGGCGTAGACGTCATCGGCGATTTCTAGAAGGTCGCTCCCCAGGGAACTGTAAGAGGTCGCTTGCGGCCGACCGGTTGAAACAACCACCCGCCAGCAAGCCCCCGCATACACCAGAGCATACCCAGCACTTATTCTTGCAGCATTGGATTCACCCAAACGGTACAATAGCTCGTTTCAACTACAGTACCAGCCAATGCTTGATCCACAATTATTAAGAACCGACCCGGAGGCCGTGGCAGAAGCCCTGAAGCCACGAGGTTACGAACTCGACGTAGCCGCATGGCGCGAATTGGAATCGCGCCGGAAAGAGCTGCAAATCCGTGTCCAGGAACTGCAGAACCAGAAAAACCAGAGTGCAAAATCCATCGGCCAGGCCAAGGCCAGGGGTGAGGATATCCAGCCCCTGCTCGAAGAGGTCAGGCACCTGGGTGAAGAGTTGGGTCAAAGTGAATCGGAATTCAACGAAGTCCGCACACGCCAGCAGGCATGGTTACTGGAAATGCCAAACCTGGCCCTGCCGGACGTACCCCAGGGCGCAGACGAAAACGACAACGTTGAGATCCGCAAATGGGGAGAGCCAACCCAATTCGATTTCGAACCCCGCGGCCATGTCGAATTGGGGGAGGGAAGCGGTATGCTCGATGCTCCAGCTGCCGCAAAACTGGCGGGAACCCGCTTTGTCGTGCTCAAGGGTGACTTGTCTCGAATGCACCGGGCATTGGCCCAGTTTATGCTGGATGTGCACACGCAGGAACACGGTTACATGGAAGTGTATCTGCCATACCTGGTCAATGCGGAGACCATGACGGGCACCGGGCAGTTGCCAAAATTCGAGGATGACGCATTTGCCACCACGGATGATCCGCCGCGTTACCTGATTCCGACGGCTGAAGTACCGATGACCAACCTCGTGGCCGGTGACATCATTGATGCAGATGATTTACCCTTGCGATTCACTTCACAAACTCCTTGTTTCAGACGCGAAGCCGGTTCCTACGGAAAAGACACGCGAGGAATCATCCGCCAGCACCAGTTTGAAAAAGTTGAAATGGTGCAGATTGTCCGGCCGGAAAATTCCGATGCAGCATTGGACGACCTGACCGGGCACGCGGAATCCATCCTGCAACGCCTGGGCGTTCCTTACCGCGTGATTATCCTTTGTACCGGCGATATGGGATTTGCTTCCGCCAGGACGTTTGACATCGAAGCCTGGCTGCCTGGCCAGGACATGTATCGTGAAATCTCATCTTGCAGTGTCTGTACCGATTTCCAGGCTCGGCGCATGAAAGCGCGCTGGCGCAATCCGGAAACCGGTAAACCCGAACTCGTGCACACACTAAACGGTTCAGGCCTGGCGGTGGGCAGAACCCTGATCGCAGTAATGGAAAACTACCAGCAGCAAGACGGCTCAATAAAGGTCCCGGAAGTACTGCGCCCCTACATGGCCGGCCAGGAATTTATCCTGTAAGAACCCGCTCGCGGGCGAATACCCCAACGCTATTTCGCGTAAAAAACCATTCACAAAAAAGCCCGCAAATCGCGGGCTTTTCATCGTTTTCCTGGCTCAGTTCAATCTTCACCAAACCCAAACCCAAGCAGCGCCAGCAGGTGGTTGAACAAGATGAAAATATCAGCCATCAGATTCGTGGCAGCCAGGATATAGTTGGTCTGCCCGTTGCGCACGATCTGCTGCGTTTGCCAGATAATCCAGCCAGAGGCAAGCAGGATGACCATCGTGGAAAGCGCCAGTGCCAGCGCCGGTAGCTGCATGAAGTAGTTCAGGATGAAAGCACCCAGGATGGCAATCGTTCCGACGCCCAGGAAGGCGATCATGCCGCTGAAGTCACGTTTGGTCGTCATCGCATAAGCAGACAAGCCAAAGAAAATTCCAGCGGTCAGTCCAAACGCCGCCGTAACCAGTTGGCCACCATTGCTGTATTGGGCCAGGGCCATGTCCACATTTGCGCCCGTGACTATACCCAGCAGGCCTGCAAAGCCAAAAGAGATGACCAGCCCCCAAATGCTGTTGCGCGTTTTAGCAATTGCGTAGGAGAAACCGAAAATTGCAATCAGGAAAGGCCAGAAGCCAATCCGCCAGTGCATGGCTTGCGCCACCCAGGCGGTGCCGGCGCCAAACACAAACAGCATCCCCAGCAGGGCGTAGGTGTTGCGCAATACCTTGTTGACCGTGGCCACAGGGAGCCGTGAAGTAGTTGAGACGGAATAGACCTGGTTATTCATGGACAGCATTAACTCCTTAGCATCTCGCCTGCTCAGCAGGCATAAAATTCATAATAACAGACAGGAAGTTTGGGTTTCAGTTCCTGACTTCAAGTAGTGCACTCTAAATCAAATGCCCTGATGTGTCATATGCTCATCGTCAGGGCTGGAGCATCAGCCCATTTTCAGGTATTCTTGCGCGCCTCGGTATCATCCATCTGTAAGAGCCCGTTGGCGGGCGAAAGAAGGATACCCGGACATAAATCAGGAGAGGTGGCAGAGCGGTTGAATGCACTGGTCTTGAAAACCAGCAAGGGTTTGTAGCCCTTCGTGGGTTCGAATCCCACCCTCTCCGCCAAATAAACAGCCCCGCTTCTGCGGGGTTTTTTATTTGACGATGATGCGGGGATCGAAGCCACTGTCGCATCGCGACCGTGGGTTTGACAAATTTGTCCGGAACAAATTTGGTCGCACGCAGTGCGCCCGCAGGGTGAAAACCACGGACGGTTTTCAACAATCCCACCCCCATCAGATCAGAAATGCCCTCCGCTTTCACAACAGGGTATTGAGAGGAATTGAAAGGGGTACGCCCGGGAATATCATGGGTGTCTTTTCTTTTGTTGTCTCATGCCATAATTTGACCCGCATCAAATACCCCTCGCCAGGTTGAGCGTATGCTTACAGACTGGCATAAGAAGGGAATCCGTCATGAAGCTACGCAGCACAAAACATTCCTTGGTTCTTGCTCTTGTCGCAATTGCTATGTTGCTATTTCATTCAGGGGCATTTGCCATCGGACCAACTTATTCAGGTTCTTGGTACAACCCTGAGCAAAGCGCTCACGGATTCTCACTGGAATACAGCGTGCTGAATGACCCGCAAGAACCACACACCAGATCATTCAGTCGGTTGCCATAGGCAAACAATCAAGACAGAAACTTGGTACAAACTGAGAAAGGGACCGAAATGACGGGTGAACTATTATTCATACTTGCGATCGTGGTAATCGCGGTTGCGATCCTACACAAAAGCAAAAACCTACATCGGATCAAGCGTGTGATTTTGGACCGACTCAACATCAGCCCCGAAGCCGAGCAACGCAAACCACATGAGCCAAAACAGCCCGTTACCGAGAGTGAACCCAAGGTTCTGACCGCAGAAGAAAAGAGCAAGGCCGAAATGGAGAGGCTTCAAAAGTTCATCATAGAACGAAAGAAAAGTGCATGGGAAACTGACATTTCTTATCACCTGTGGAATCTCTACAAAACTCATTTCCGATGCACCAGTCCACAATCATTGTATCGTTACAATCAGGAAGGTAAGTGGTACGACCTGAAAATTCTGCAGGCCAGCACCAAAAACAATCTGAATAAGTTTGAATTCGAATTGAACGGAGCCAAGTACAAATTCGTTGACGACGAAGAAAAGAAGGGTTGGGGTGATAATATTAAACTCTTCAACCTGTTTCTTTACGATGATTCAGATCGCTGCCTCATCGATATACCAATGCAACTGAGGATTGATAAATGGGGGAGCAATTATTCCATTTTATCAGACGGGCCAAAAGGATTTCTGCCTGGTGACTGGATCAACGATTTCATCAACGCCACACTAAAACACCAACGCCTACGCAACCAGGAGATCCGAGCACAAAAGCATCAAGAAAGGTTGTGGGAAATCGAGGATCTGAAAGACAGGTTTGGCATTTCGGATTGAATGGTACGGCTTTCAGGTGAGTAAAAAGGTGAGTCAATGCGCGTGCTTTCGCGTGCTTTCTGCAAGATTCTGAATTGTCTCCTATACTATATAAACAGGCCTTTTATCAGCTGCCTGGGGGTAACCGGGGGGTTCTTCGATGAAAAAGTTAGTCGTAAATCTGAAAGTTCATACTGTTTCCAGTGGTTTTACACTCATCGAGGTATTGATCGTCGTGGCCGTGATTATCTTCCTGGCTTTGGCCATCCCTACTTATTCCAATTACTCGATCAGAGCAAAAATTGGCGAGGCATTCTCCATGATCTCGGCGGTGGAATCAGCTACGGCTTACGTCTGCCAGACAGAACGGTCGAATTTTATTCTTACCAACCGATTGGTCGGCTACAAATTCCAAGCGTCGGAATACGTGCAGAAAATCGCCCTTAGCGGCACCTGTGACGCGCCTACCATTATTGTAACTACGCGGGCCACCGGTGAGCAGCCCAGCCCCATACTGACCATTAGCGGGACTTTTGCTGAAGATGCTGACCAAATCATTTGGACCTGCGTGAGTTCCGGCCTGAATAAATATGTGCCTGGGATTTGTCGAAGTTGACCACACCAACTGGCAGCAAATATTTACAACGATTGTGCCCATAGAACTCATGCGTGAGGGAAAACAAGGGCCGCCAGCGATTGACGGCCCAAAAGAGGAGGGAGTGCTAAATCTCGCGTTTAGTAACGCGGATCAAAACTAGCACAGGCAACCTTAACAGGAGCTTAAAATGGCAATGCCGTCAACCCAGGTTCCAGCAAAACCAGAATGCGGCTTTGCCTAGGGAGTCTGCCAGTTGTAGGTGTTGGTGACCTCAGCGCAAGTGCGGCATTTCCAGATGGTTTTGCCCTCGGACTCCAGCGTCTGGAGGTCGTCCTCCAGCTTGAGCCAATCGTGCTCGCAGGCCGGACTCAAATAGCCCGCCATGATCTTTTGTGGCTTTATTTCGTGTCCGGACCTTTCAGTGGTTGAAGAATCCTGGAAGTGGTAAGGCGTTCCGAGTGCAGCCTCTTGCTTTGTCATTGGCCTGGTAGTCATACGATACGCTCTGTTGTCGGTATCCTGATTGCCCTCAAACAAAAACTATTCTTGCACATTAATTATAGTTGACTGGGTGAAATGACCGGGTACCGTTTGTCAGGGGAAATCTGCCATTCAGGTGACCATTGATCATAATGACGGACAGAATTGCGTGCGGGATTAGATGGGCAGGGTGGCTGCTTGTAGGAAATTGACTCGAATATTGCCAAATCCAGCGAAATTCAGCTGTTTTTTGAACTTGGTGCTCGACGAAGCAAGGGCCAGCACCTAAGATAATTACAGGGTCGCTTTTTAAAGGGGAATTTAACAAAGAGGGGTAAATCATGATCAGATTAATGGTCGTGGACGATCACGAACTCGTCCGCGTGGGAATGCGTCATATTCTGGACGACTATCCGTCCATCAAAATTGTCGGGGAGGCGGCGGATGGGGAAACCGCCATCCGGTTGAATCACCAGGTAAAACCCGATGTGGTGCTGCTCGACATCAGCCTTCCGGGCTTGTCCGGATTCGAAGTTACCACCCGTCTCAAGAAAATTGATCCGGGCCTGGGAATTATTATCCTGACCGTGCATGAGGCAGCGCCGTATCCTGGAAAGCTACTGGACGCCGGGGCTTCGGGTTACCTGACCAAGGGTTGCCCGGCTACTGAACTGGTCCAGGCCATCCGCACTGTCGCAAGGGGCGGTCGTCATATTGGATCCAGCGTAGCTCAGCAGATGGCGCTCGCTATGTTGCAAGGCACCGGAACATCTCCGTTTGACGGACTTTCCGCCCGGGAAATGGAGGTCATGTTAATGCTGGTGGACGGCAGGAGGATGGCTGATATTGCTGACGTCATGCACCTGAGTCCAAAAACTGTGGCGACCTATAAATACCGAATTTTTGAAAAACTGGAAACCCGCAGTGATGTTGACATGACCCGGATGGCCATGCGCTATGGTGTTGTAGCGCCCTGTTGAACAGGCCAGCCCGGATTACTATCCGGGCGGCTTTTGTTTTACTCAGCTGGAGGCGTTGCAGGGGTCTGTTGTGCTTTCGGTTCAGCTGTTGGCTGTGCCGCAGGTGGCTTTTCAGCCTTCTTCTCAGCAGGAACTTTGGCCTTGGTCCCGGGGGAACTGCTCAAGGTATAAATACCCTTGTTGTCACGGGTTGCCGTGACCTGCGCAGCGCGGGCGGGTTTCTCCACTTTCTTTGTTTTTGGCGGCGATTCTTTTGCTTTCGCAGTTTTTTCCTGCTTGCTGCTTTCAGTGGCCGCTGGCTTTGAACTGGCCTTTGCCGGGGAAGAAGTCTTGCCTGTTTCGGGCTGCTTACTCCTGGGTTTAGAATCGCGTTTGGTTGTATCCCTGGGTTTAGAATCGCGGCTGGCCGTATCCTTGTCGACGGCTGGTTCCTTTACTACCAGATCTTTTTTGGGTCTGATTTCTGTTTCCGTCCGCGCTGCTTTCTGCCCTGTTTTCTCACGATCGGGCTGTGCTGCTTTGCCGGCTTTTGCTACGGGACGTGGCCGCTGGCTGGTCTGTGTTGCCCTGGCCGTTGCTGTGTTGCCGTCAACGTCCGCAGGGCTGCTTTTCTCAGGCGTCTTGGTATTGCCAGTCGTAGCGTCGCGTTGCTTGCCGCCGGTTGTTTGGTAGGGTGAGCGTCTTCTTCGGCCCCTGCGTGGTGCAGATCCTTCTTTCCGTTCCTGGGGCTGCTTGCCGCCGGGGGTGGTTTGTTGTGAAGTCTGCCTTGTTTTGTCCGATGCCTGAGCCGTTGGTTTGCGGGCTGTCTTTTTACGCGGGGTCTTCTTCGTCTGCCTTGACTGATCTCTTGACTGCGTTGTCTTTTTCTTGCTGCCGCGCCTGCCGCCAGCTGATTTCGAATCAGCGGTTCGCTTCTGACCAGATGGTCTCTGGCTTGACCGTCTCTGGCTTGACTGTTTTGAACCGGACCGCGCTTGAGCTGGCCTCCGGGTGGTTTTCTTCTTGCTTGCTTTCTTTGTGACCGCTTTCCCCGTGCTCGCCTTCTTTGTACTTGCAGGCTTTTCCTCGCCAGCTGAAAACAGCTTGCCAAAAAACTGCCCGAACAGACCGGGCTTGCTCTTCTTTTCCGGTGTGGGCGTGGGCACCGGGCGGCGGGCATGGCTCACACGCTCAACTACCGGGGCCTGGGCAGCGATTGCGCTGGCCTGTGTTTCGGCACTGGCCACCAGTTCAGGTTCCGCCTTTGACATATGAGAATAGCTGGGGTCATCAGTGACTTCAGTTTTCCTTAAGCGGTGGATTTCGAACTTGGGCCGCTGCATGAGTTCATTGGCCAGAATAACAACGGGTACAGTTTGGCGGGACTCGATATCCGCCAGATTCTTGCGTTTTTCGTTCAATAGAAAGTTTGCCACTTTCGTCGGCGCCTGGACGATGACCTGACCGCTGAATTCCTTCATGGATTCTTCTTCCACCAGGCGAAGAATGGAAAGCGCCAGTGACTCGATGCTGCGAATGGTGCCATGGCCGTCACAACGGGGGCAGGTCTCCTCGCTGGATTCACCCAGCGAAGGGCGCAAGCGCTGGCGCGACATTTCGAGCAGGCCAAAGCGTGAAATACGCCCGGTCTGAACCCTCGCCTTGTCGATTTGCATGGCATGGCGCAAGCACTCTTCGACTTTTCTCTGGTGCTTGCGGTCCATCATGTCGATGAAATCGATCACGATCAGCCCACCGAGGTCTCTGAGCCTCAGTTGGCGGGCTATTTCGTCAGCGGCCTCCAGGTTGGTCTTGTAGGCCGTTTCCTCAATATCGGCACCTTTGGTTGCACGGGCTGAATTGATGTCGATAGAAAGCAGCGCCTCGGTGTGATCAATGACGAGAGCACCTCCCGAGGGCAGGTGTACCGTGCGGGCAAATGCCGTTTCGATCTGGCTTTCGATCTGGTAGCGGCTGAACAGGGGTACGTCATCCTGGTAAAGCTTGAGCTTGCGGACGTTATGCGGCATCACCTGCTGCACGAACTCCATCGCGTCTTCAAATACCTTGGGGTCATCAATCAGGATCTCCCCGATGTCGTTGCGCAGGTGATCCCGGAGTGCACGGATGAACAGGTTGCTTTCCTGGTATATCAGGAACGAAGCCGGCCGCTCAGTTGCCGCTTTCTCAATGGCGCTCCACAGTTGCAGCAGGTAGTCCAGGTCCCACTGAAGTTCTTCGGCTTCGCGGCCTACACCGGCAGTACGGACAATGATTCCTACATTGTCGGGAGCAATCACCATCTGCAATTGTTCCCGTAGTTCCTGCCGGTCTTCGCCGCTGATACGACGTGATACGCCACCGGCTTTCGGGTTGGTCGGCATCAGGACCAGGTATCGCCCGGCCAGTGAAATATAGGTGGTCAGGGCTGCGCCTTTGTTGCCGCGCTCTTCCTTCTCAACCTGGACAATGATTTCCTGCCCCTGTTTAACCGCATCGCGGATGGATATCTTGCCGTCAATTTTACTCGCGGAAGGGTGGTAACTGCTGGGGCAAATTTCCTTGAGCGGCAGGAAGCCGTGGCGCTCGGAACCGAAATCCACGAAACAGGCTTCAAGTGAAGGCTCGACCCGGGTGATGCGGGCCTTGTAAACATTAGCCTTTTTTTGTTCCTGGGACGGTACTTCTATGTCCAGGTCCATCAATACCTGACCGTCTGCCACGGCCACGCGCAACTCTTCTCGCTGAGTCGCGTTGATCAGCATTCTTTTCATTTTATATACCTCAGGCATCCCGGCCTGAACACGTAATGCAGGCAGGGGCTTAACCCTGCTGTTACGCGATTCGTGTTCCCGGCCCCCCTTTCGAAGGGCGCGCCAGGTTTGCCAATTTATGTTTTTGACGGGGCAGTATCGCCCCGATCCATGACAACAGCCATCTGGGCTGCTGCCGCAATTTTGTTAATTCGTGTCCGGATTTTTCGCTGGCTGCCCGGGTTTTCAATTTCCGGATTTCCTTCGCCTGAAATTTTTTCGGCTGATAATTCGCCAGCTGCGTAACACGCATCAGGGACACTTTCGGATACGATATTCTGAACAATCAGGTGCAGATTCGTACAACGGCTGGAATCATTCCATCGGCTTGTGGCCGGTGATCGCTGTCGGGGTAACCGGGGAGCGACGTCTTGTTTGGACGTTATCCAGCGCGTGGAGTTCCGAAGCCATATAATATAGCAGTGTTTTATCGACCAATCAATGAGTTGCCGTTCAATGTCAACATCAAATAAAACAAGTGTCCAGCTTGTGAGGGTTTCTGCGGATCATGATGATCAGCGTTTGGATAACTTTCTATCGACCCGGCTCAAGGGACTGCCCCGGTCAGCGCTCTACCGCATGATCCGTACTGGCCAGGTCAGGATTAACGGTGGGCGCTGTAAGCCTTCCACGCGATTGTGCGAAGACGATGAAGTGCGGATTCCGCCTGCCTGGATCCGTGAACCGGGAAAAGTGATCGTCTCTGACCGGGTGTGCAGTCAAATCAGTGACGCCATTCTGTTCAAAAACAGCGACTTGCTGGTGCTCAACAAACCCTCGGGAATAGCCGTTCATGCCGGCAGTGGGCTACCCTGGGGTCTGATCGACGTGGTGCGGAAACTCCACCCCGGAGAGTATTGTGAACTCGCCCATCGCCTGGACCGTGAGACCAGTGGCTGCCTGGTGCTGGCAAGAAACGGCAAAACCCTGCAGCACCTGACCGGGCTGTTCAGGGACGGGCGGGTACAAAAATTCTACCTGTGCTTGCTGGACGGCGAAATGAAAGAGCCAGTGATCGAAGTCGATGCACCGCTGATGAAAGTGCAGGCCGGCGCCGAACGGCAGATTGAAGTAAACGCGGAAGGGAAGCCGGCCCTGACCCGCTTCCGGCGCTTGCAAGCCTATGCTGGCTGTACTTATGCAGAAGCGGAACTTCTCACCGGAAGAACACACCAAATCAGGGTACATGCGCAGCATATCGGGATGCCATTGGCTGGTGAAGCCCGCTACGCATCAAAGGAGTCCGTTAAACAGTGGAAAAGAAAGGGTCTGAACCGGATTTTCCTGCATGCTCAGAGACTGAGCTTCGAAGCCTCCTCGGGCGAGGAAATGGAATTCAACGCACCGTTACCGGAAAGCCTGAAGGCGGTGCTGGATCGCCTGGAAGATTGAAACAGGAGGCCAGTCGTTTACCCGGGGTGATTTCCTACATGCTTTCACCACATCATCCGCTGGTTATGGCCTGCCGGCTGTGATCTAATTCGCGCAATGTACAAGCCACTTGAAGCCTTTATTGGCCTGAGATACCTGCGCGCCAAGAGGCGGAATCATTTTATTTCGTTCATTTCCCTGATTTCCATGCTGGGAATCGCGCTGGGTGTGACCACCCTGATCACGGTGATCTCGGTGATGAACGGTTTTGAGAAGGAACTGCGTACCCGAATTCTGGGTGCGATTGCGCACGCCACGATTCAGCCCATGGATGGCGCCCTGATGGACTGGCGCTCCGTGATCAAAGACGTTGAGAACCACCCCGAGGTGAATGGTGCTGCACCTTTCATCGAAGAAGGCGTATGGCTGCAGGGCCAGAAGTCGGCTGGTGCTTTCATCAGGGGAGTGGACCCGGCTTTTGAGATGCGTGTGTCGGAAGTCAGTGAGAAAATGTTGTCCGGAAAACTCACCGATCTTCATCCGGGCGAATACAACATCATTCTCGGACTCGGCCTGGCTTCCAGGTTACAAGTCGGGCCGGGTGACAAGGTTACCGTGATTGCGCCCCGGCTCAAAGCGACACCGGTCGGAGCCAGTCCGTTAATGCGCCGTTTTACCGTGGCCGGCGTATTTGAATTCGGTGAGTTTGAAAATGACTCAACGCTGGCGATGATCAACATCGAAGACGCGGCCCGGTTGCTGCGTATGCCCCAGGGGTCGACCGGGGGTGTGCGGCTGCACTTGCAGGATATGGACCGGGCCTGGCGTGTGGCGAGAGACATATCAGGAACGCTTCCAGGTTATTACATCGTACGGGACTGGACGCAGGAACGGGGCAACCTGTTCCGGGCGGTAAAAACTGAAAAGACCGTGATGTGGGTGATCCTGTCGCTGATCATCGCGGTCGCTGCGTTTAACATCATTTCCATGCTGGTGATGGTTGTCACGGACAAGCAGGCGGATATTGCGATTCTCAAAACCATGGGTGCGCGCCCGGGAACAATTCTGCGAATTTTTGTCATCCAGGGCAGCCTCATTGGCGTTATTGGCACCGGCCTGGGGGTGCTCGGTGGAATCGTGTTGGCGCAGAATATTGGCTTGGTCGTTCCCTTCCTGGAGCAGTTGTTCGGCTTCGATTTGTTCCCGGCGGATATTTACTACATCACGGAACTGCCATCGGAGCTCAGAAGCAGCGATGTCATCAGGTTTTCCCTGATGACCCTTGCCATATCGTTTCTGTCTACCCTTTATCCATCCTGGCGCGCGGCGAGAACTCAACCGGCAGAGGCCTTGAGCTATGAGTGATCAGCTGCCCGGGCCATCACAAGTGCTTGCGCTGGAAGCACGGCACGTCAAGAAAACGTTCCGGCAGGGGCCAAAAGAAGTACGGGTTCTGGAAGATGTGAACCTGGAATTACGTGCCGGCGAGTCCCTGGCTATTGTGGGTGCGTCCGGCGCCGGCAAGAGCACACTGCTGCACATACTGGGCGGTCTGGATAAGCCTGATGAAGGTGAAGTGCTGGTTGAAGGTGCATCCATGTGGGCGCTAAGCGAAGCTGAACGTGGACTGGTGCGCAACAGGACGATGGGGTTTGTTTACCAGTTCCATCATCTCCTGGCCGAGTTTACCGCCCTGGAGAACGTGGCCATGCCGTTGTTGATTCGTGGTGTGAAAACGGCGGAGGCTGCCAGCAGGGCTTCACAGATACTGGGCCGCGTTGGACTGGCTGAGCGCATCAACCACAAGCCGGGCGAGTTATCTGGTGGTGAACGCCAGCGCGCCGCCGTAGCGCGCGCCCTGGTGGGTAATCCCAGGGTAATGCTCGGGGACGAGCCCACGGGTAACCTGGATGAACGTACGGCCGATCGAGTGTATGGACTGTTGCTGGAGTTGAACCAGGAATTGAATACCAGCTTGCTACTGGTCACCCATGACCCCCGGATGGCCGCACGAATGGATCAGCAACTTGAATTGCGCATGGGGTGTCTGCAGGAAATCGACTTAATGTAGTTGTGAAAGGGTAGGGGTGAATGCGGAGAGGGGCTTGAAGGGGCAGGGGGGCCTACCGGCATGCCTGGTCCTGGGCGTGCTCTGTGCTCATCTGTTTTCGAGGTTGCCGCCAATATGGATTGTTGTCTCAGCCAGCCTTACCGGCCTTTTGTTTCTGTTTCGGCCCGCTACCCGCTGGATGGCTGTCATGATCCTTGGGTGTTGCTGGACACTGTGGCATTTTGAACAGGGTCTGGAAGACCGTTTGGACTATTCGCTGAGCGGGAAGGTAATGGAGGTAAGCGGGGTGGTCTCGGCCATTCCGGAAGTTTACCCTGACTATGCCCGTTTCCGCTTTGACCCCTTGCCTGATGATGGGCAGCAAGGCCTGCCGGACCGCCTGCTTGTCTATTGGTACCGTGATTTTCCCTTAATGTCAGTTGGAGAGAACTGGCGCCTGGAGTTGCAGCTAAAACCACCCTGGGGCCGGGTAAATTTCCAGGGGGGCGACCGGGAACGCTGGTTGTTTGCAGAGGGAATCGGGGGCCTGGGGACCGTTCGTAGCGGTGAGCTCTTGCCCTCCAGGACACTCAACCGCTACTTCTTTCAAAACGCACGCAGCTTCGTGAGGGAAAAAATTTCCTTGCTGCTGGATGACGAGCGGATGCGTGGAGTGGTGCAGGCGCTTGCGATTGCAGATCGCAGCGGTATGCAATTCAGCGATCGTCAATTGCTGTCATCTACCGGTACCTCGCATCTGCTGGCCATATCCGGACTGCATGTTGGACTTGCAGCCGTGGGGGGCGCCTGGCTGGCCCGCATCACCATGCTATTGGCGCCTGTGACCGTGGCAACCCGCTGGGGATTCAGTGTTTCTCTTGCAGGCGCGCTGCTCGCAGCCCTGACTTATGCCGCCCTGGCTGGCTGGGGTGTATCAACCCAGAGGGCCGTGTTAATGCTGGCCGTGGCGGCACTGACGCTGGTTCTCAATCGTGCCGTTCATCCGGCCAGGGCATGGGTCCTTGCACTGGCGGTTGTTCTTGCCGTGGACCCTCTCGCCCCGCTGGGTACGGGGAGCTGGTTTTCTTTCCTGGCCGTTGCGGTTCTGTTGACCCTGTTCGTTCCACGTAATGGCCGGATTGCCTGGTGGAAAACCGCCTTGCTGGCGCAGGCCGGGATCATGGTTACGATGCTGCCGGTTACCGTCTACTGGTTCCAGTACTTCAGCCCGGTCAGTTTCCTGGCAAACATGGGGGCCATTCCCTGGGTTAGCCTGGTGGTGGTGCCGCTGATATTGGCGGGTGTTGCTTTACTGCCGGTTTCGATGGCGCTTGCAGGACTGTTGCTCAACCTCGCCGGGCAGGCTTCTTCCGTTCTGTTTCTGTATCTTGAATTCCTATCCGGTTTGCAGGGACCGGTACCCATCCTGCCTGCACCAGGCGTAGTGACTGTGGTGCTGGCAATGCTGGGCGGGATGCTGTTGCTATTGCCTGCAGGAGTCCCCGGACGCTGGATAGGCATATTTCTCATGTTGCCCCTGTTCTTGCCTCCGGGTCTGCGCACGGAACCGGGCTCCCTCCTGATCGAGGCACTGGATGCAGGGTTGGGTATGGCGGTGCTGATCAGCACGGAACATCACACGCTGCTTTATGATTCGGGTCCGGGCGATGGCCGGGAGCAAAACCTGGTCGGCTCGGTCATCACGCCAGCCCTGGCAGGCCTGGGGCGGCATGCGCCGGAGCAGATCATCATCAGTCACGGTGACCTCGATCACGCCGGTGGCCTGGCAAGCCTCATAAAACACTATCCGGCAGCGGAGATGTTCGCAAACCTTCCCGCGCAGCCGGGCAACATTGAAAGCTGCCATTCCGGTCTGGCCTGGTCTCATGACGGTTTTGAATTCCAGGTGCTTCATCCATCAACGGCATTGCCCTACCTGGGTAACGACAGCTCCTGTGTGCTGAGCGTCCGGGGGGCAGCGGCCAGTGTGCTGTTCACCGGCGATATTTCCTCGGCGATAGAGAACCGCCTGAGAACCACCATGCCAGCACCTCACCGTATTCTTTTTGTACCACACCACGGCAGCAAAACATCTTCCTCCCCGGAGTTCATCTCCGCGGTCAGGCCCGAAGCATCCATTGCCACCGCATCCCTGGGCAACCGCTTCGGATTTCCCCGGGATGTAATCAGACAACGCTATATCGACGCCGGCTCGAAATTCTGGTCCACCGGCGAGTGCGGTGCAGTGCGAATCCTGCTCACTGCCGATGGCGACATCCACGCCGAAAGCGCCCGCCGCAAAAGAAACAAAATCTGGCGCTGGCCCGCCGCTCCGGGGTGTCCTTGAACATAAGTTGTCGCAGCTAAATCTTTTCCGCAAAAGACGCAACCCAGCGTTCGGAAGCGGAAGTGCTTGATGGCACGGCGTTATTCAATGACTAAAAAATTTAGTGTCTTTAGCAGAAAAAAACCAGGCTTAACATAGCCTGTAGAGAGTGCCGCATGTATCATTCGGGCAGCCTCTTATCATTGGAGTGATACAGCGTGTTTGAAATCATTATTGCCGGCGGTTGGTTGATGGTGCCGATTATCCTGTGTTCCATACTGGCGTTGACGATCATTGCGGAACGCCTGTGGGCTTTGCGCCGCAGCCAGGTGGTGCCTAATGGTGTAGGTGAGCAGGTAGAGCAGTGGGCAGTCCGGCATGAGCTGGACCGGCGCCATATCGAGCAGTTGAGATCGGGTTCCGCCCTGGGACGAGTACTGGCAGCGGCGCTGATCAACCGCCACCGGCCCCGCGAATTGATCAAGGAAGCTGTTGAAGACACCGGCAGGCACGTGGTGTACCGGCTGGAGCGGTTTCTCAATACGCTGGGCACGATTGCCGGGATTTCACCCTTGCTGGGCTTGCTGGGCACCGTGATTGGCATGATCAAGGTCTTTTCCACCATTCTTGAACAGGGAGTTGGCAATGCCAATGTGTTGGCAGGCGGGATCTCAGAGGCCCTGATCACCACCGCGGCAGGGCTCACCGTTGCAATACCCAGTTTCTTTTTCTATCGTTACTTCAAGGGACGCGTGGAAGAATACGTCGTTTCAATGGAAGAGCAGGCCATAAACCTGATTGAGGCCATTGAGCGCAGCAACGTGGCACAACTCAGGTCTGGTGTGCCTGGTGGGTAAAGGATGCACTGTGCAGGTTCATGAATAGTTCAGAGGTTCTCAGGCCTTGAAACTCCAGAATCGTATAAAGGAAGAGCCCACCGTCGACCTGACTTCGCTGATCGACGTGGTGTTCCTGTTGCTGCTCTTTTTCATGGTCAGCACCACTTTCGAGCACCAGGCCGTGTTGAAGGTCGACCTTCCCGACGCCAGCGCGGTGGATGCGCCTGTTGACCTGCCTGAACGCCTGGAATTGGTGATTGATGCCAACGGCCTGATGTTTCTCAATGACCGGCAACTGGTGGACAGCGAAGAACGGACGATCAAGGCAGCGTTCAATGAGGCTGCCGGTGATAACCGTAACCTGCCGCTGATATTGAGAGCGGACCGCGAGACGCCTCACCACTTCGTGGTCACGGTAATGGATGTGGCAGCCCAACTGGGCTTCAGCAATCTTTCAATCGCCACCAACCGGATAACCGGAAGCGAAGAATGACGGCAGCGGTATAATTGTATTTTCTTGTAATTCCAGAATTACTCTTACATGTCATTGAAATTATTAAATAATCAAGTAAAGCCCAGCGAAACTCGTGTAATATCCGGGCTAGTTGTCTATAAACGCCTGTGGGGTTACACGAAACGCTACAAGTGGATGTTCCTGCTGGGTGTCATCGGCGTGAGCGTCGATGCCAGCATGCAGGCTGCATTCGTCAAGTTCATGGAACCGCTGATCGACCGGGTGTTTGTTGGCAAAGATTCCGAGTATGGCCTGTGGATGGCCGGGTTCATCTTCGTTGCGGCCATCACCCGCATAGTAGGTAATTTTGTAGGTGTATACAGCATGGAATGGGTGGGCAGGAAAGTCGTCGCCGACCTGCGCCAGGAATTATTCAACCAGTATGTCGTCTTACCGGCCTCCTATTTTGACCACCACAGTTCGGGGCAGTTGATTTCCAAGCTGGCCTATAACAGCGAGCAGGTGGCCAACGCGGCAACCCGGTCCGTGATCGCTGCATTCCGGGACGTCATACTGGTGATTTTGATGCTTACGGTCATGCTGACCGCGAACGTGATGCTGTCACTGGTCATGTTATTGCTGGTGCCGATAATTGGCCTGCTGGTGACCGTGATCAGCCGTCGCTTCCGGAAAATCAGCCATCGGATCCAGGATTCCATGGGGGACGTGTCGCACCTCACCGAGGAAGCGGTCGTCGGACAACAGGTGATCAAGGTGTTCCAGGGCCAGGAAGCTGAAAAACAACGTTTTGGCTCGGTCAACGAGAAAACACGCCGTCTGCTGATGCGCATGTTGGCTACCCGCCTGGCCAGTTCATCCATGGTGCAACTTGCCGCAGGTCTGGCCCTGGTGCTGCTGATGGTAGTCGCAACCCGTCCGAGCATGTTAAACGATATTTCAGCGGGTACGTTTACGGTAGTTTTCTGGGCCATGATCGGGACCATTCCACCGCTCAAACGCCTGACCACGGTGCAGGCGTCGGTACAAAATGGCATTGCCGCTGCCGAAAGTATTTTTGATGTGCTGGACACCGAGGCGGAAACTGATTCGGGCGACTATTCGGTAGATCGTGTGGAGGGGGCGATTGAATTTCGCAACGTGAGTTTTATGTATGACTCAAGCGAAAAAGCCGTACTGGAAGACGTCAGCTTTACGGTGCCGGCTGGCAGCGTAACTGCCCTGGTCGGGCATTCGGGCAGTGGCAAAACGACTTTGGCGGGATTGTTGCCCCGGTTTTATCTCTACAGTGCGGGCCACGTCCTGCTGGACGAGGTGGAGCTATCTGATTACAAGCTCGATAGCCTGCGCAGCCAGATCGCCCTGGTCAGCCAGGACATCATCCTGTTTAACGATACGGTGGCAGGAAATATCGCTTACGGAGCACTGGGGGGCGCTTCGCCCGAGGCGATCGAGAAAGCAGCCAGGGATGCGCATGCCATGGAATTTATTGAACAGTTGCCGGAACAACTCGATACCATGGTGGGAGAAAGAGGCATGCTTTTGTCCGGAGGCCAGAGGCAAAGGATTGCGATTGCCCGCGCCCTGTTGAAGGATGCCCCCATTTTGATCCTGGATGAGGCCACTTCTGCGCTGGACAGCAGGTCCGAGAAGGCGATTCAGGAGGCCTTGTCTGAAGTCATGAAACACCGCACCACACTGGTCATTGCCCACCGGCTGTCCACCATTGAGAACGCGGACCAGATCATAGTGCTGGAGAAGGGACGGGTGATTGAATCCGGTACACACGAGGATCTTCTGCAACGCGGCGAAGCCTATTCCAGGTTATACCAGGCCCAGTTCTCCCATGACGACAACGGTAATCAGGATCGTGCGGGCTGAATTCGAACGGCACCTGGCAGGTATCTGGTACGGCAATGAGCCGGCCCCGGCGTGGCTGAAGGGCCTGGTGCCTTTGTACCGCCTGGCAAGCCGGATCGACAAGCAGTGGAAATCAAAAAGGAAATGCACAGACCTGGCCGGGACCTGCATCGTTGTTGTAGGAAACCTCACCGCCGGAGGCAGCGGAAAGACCCCTCTTGTGATCCGCCTGTGCCGTATTTTTAAGAAAGCCGGATTGTCGCCCGGAGTCGTCAGCCGCGGATACGGTCGCAAAGAACGTGGGTTGCGGCTGGTCAGTCCTGCATCTAGCCCCGCTGTTGTAGGTGACGAACCGCTCCTGATTTCCCGCAGATCAGGCGTGCCGGTTATCGTTGCGGCGAATCGCTGTGAAGCGGCGCGCGCCCTCCTGAAGAAAAAGGTCAACGTGATTATTTCAGATGACGGGCTGCAGCATCATCAACTGCCCAGGAATGTGGAAATTTGCGTGATCGACGGCGCCAGGGGCCTTGGCAATGGCCTTCTGATTCCCGCCGGACCGCTGCGTGAGCCGCCGGAAAGACTGTCGTCAGTTGATCATGTAATCATCAACGGTGAGTCGGATTGCGTGCCGGGAGATATCGATACCCAAACCATGTCACTGGCCCCGGGTTTGTTGAAATCCCTGGTTGACGGAGATGCGTGGCGGCTGTCCCAGTTCACCGGCTGCACCGTCAACGCAGTCGCCGGAATCGGTAATCCGGATCGCTTTTTTAGTCTGTTGCGACACAGCGGGATCAAGGTAATTGAATATTCATTTCCCGATCATCATGTGTATTCAGAGGCGGATTTTGCCGACATGGACAAAAATTTTCCACTCGTGATGACTGAAAAAGATGCAGTGAAGTGCACTGGTCTTGGTTTGAAGAACGCCTGGTATCTGACTGTCGATGCTCATTTGCCGCATTACTGGGAACAGTCACTGCTGCAACAGGTTATCCAGGAAGTCACGAATAATGCGAAATAGTGAATACAATATTGTGATCCCTGCCCGGATGGCCTCACAGAGGCTGCCCGGCAAACCGTTGCTGGCTATTGCCGGCCGGCCACTTATTGAACACGTTTATCGCAGGGCCTGTTGCACTTCCGTGCAAAAAGTTGTTATTGCAACGGATGACAGGCAGATCTTTGAAGTCGCCAGGGGATTTGGCGCTGACGTCATCATGACTTCACAGGCGCACCAAAGCGGCAGTGACCGGATCGCCGAGTGTGCCGACCAATTGGGTTGGGGTGACGAGCAGTTGATTGTGAATTTGCAAGGGGACGAACCGCTGATGCCGGCTGCCTGTCTCGACCAGGTTGCCGCTGTGCTCGCCGCCGATCCGGAAGCCGATGTCGCCAGCCTGTACTGGCCGCTGGACAGCAGTGAAGAAATCACAAACCCCAATGTAGTCAAGGTAGTCACGGGGCAGAGTGGTCATGCGCTGTACTTCAGCCGCTCCGTGGTGCCTTTTCCCAGGAATTGGGACAACGTGGAGGCTGCGTTGCAATCCGGCATTAAATGGCAAAGACATGTTGGCCTGTATGCCTACCGCGCAGGGGCCCTGCGGGCATTTACCGCGATGCAGGCAACGCCGTTGGAATCAGCCGAGAAACTCGAACAATTACGCTTTCTGGAGAGCGGGAGAAAGATCCTGATGGCTCAGGCCTGCCAGTTCATACCCGCTGGAGTAGATACAGAACACGATCTGGAACGAGTACGTAACGCAATTGAAGAAGAATCTTAAAAAACCCTGTTGAAGGCATATGCCTGAACCCTCATCCACAGTATTTGACGGCAAAGCCTTCGCAAGCAGGCTGCCGACCCGGCCCGGTGTCTACCTGATGCGAGATACCGGGGGCACAGTCCTGTACGTTGGCAAAGCACGAAATCTCCGCAAACGGGTGGCCAGTTACTTTGACGCAAGACCAAAAGCAGAGCGGATCATGCGCATGATTGCCCGGGTTTGCGATATTGAAGTCAGCCTGACCCGCACGGAAGGCGAAGCGCTGCTGCTTGAAAACGAATGGATCAAGTCCCTCAAGCCCCGTTACAACATACTGTTACGGGATGACAAATCCTATCCCTGGATCGCGATGAGTACGCAACATGAATTCCCGCAAATTGCATTCCATCGCGGCGCCCGGGATAAAAAGAAAAGCTATTTCGGGCCTTATCCTTCGGCCGGTTCTGTACGCGAATCCATCAACCTGATCCAGAAACTGTTTCGCCTTCGAAATTGCGAAGACAGTTATTTTTCCCACCGGACCCGGCCCTGCCTGCAGTACCAAATCAGGCGCTGCACAGCGCCTTGCGTCGGCCAGGTCAGCCGGGAAGATTACGCAGCACAGGTGGATGACGCCAGCTTGTTCCTGCAGGGCAAAAACCAGGAGGTCATGACCCGCCTGATTGCACGCATGGAACGGGCGGCAAAGGCGCAGGCCTATGAATCTGCCGCCATGTTTCGTGACCAGATCAATGCACTGAAACAAATGCAGGCGCAACAATTTGTTGCCGCCAGCCGTGGCGATATCGATTTTATTGCACTGGCGCAGGAACAGGGGAAAAGCTGTGTCCAACTGGTCTCTTTCCGTGGCGGCAGAAACCTGGGGCAGCGCAGTCATTTTCCCAGCCAGGCGGAAGGACGCGAACCGGGCGAAATCCTGGATGCTTTCCTGGGGCAGTACTACCAGGACAGGCTGGCGCCGGCGCAGCTGGTTTTATCGCACGAAGTGGAAAACCAGGAATTATTAGCGGCCGTCTTCACGGAAAATGCCGGCAAGAAAGTTTCCATCCAGGCACACCCCAGGGGCGACCGCAGGCACATGCTGGAACTGGCCCGGGCTAATGCAACGCAGACGCTGAAAATGCGCCTGGCCAGCCGTGCCAACATGGCCATACAGTTTGAGGCCTTTGCGCAGTTAATTGGGCTGGATGATATACCGGAGTCCGTCGACTGCTTCGATATTTCCCACACAGCAGGCAACCAGACAGTCGGCTCCTGCGTTGTATTTGATATTAACGGGGCGATCAAGTCACGCTACCGCAGGTATAACCTGAAAGGAGTCACGCCGGGAGACGACTATGCCGCCATGAAACAGGTGCTGACCCGGCGCTATGGGCGTTTGCAGAAAGAGGAGGGCAGCATGCCCGGGATGATCCTGATCGATGGCGGCAAAGGGCAACTGAAGCAGGCGCTGGAGGTACTGGGCGAGTTTGGCCTGTCCGGGATTCCAGTGATGGGCGTTGCCAAGGGCAAGGCGCGCAAAGCGGGGTATGAAGAATGGATATTGCCCCAGCCAATGCGCAGTTACCGTCCCGGACCGGAATCGCCCGCCTCGCATCTTGTGCAGCAGATTCGTGATGAAGCGCATCGTTTCGCGATCACCGGCCACCGTGGGAGGCGCCAGAAAGCCGCCACCCGTTCAACACTGGAGAAAATTCCCGGTATTGGCCCCAGGCGGCGCAGGTCCCTGTTGAATCATTTCGGTGGATTGCAGGGTGTGAACAAGGCAGGAATCGAAGAATTGTCCAGCGTGCCGGGGATCAGCCGGCTTTTGGCGGAAGAAATCTTTCGGGCCCTGCACTGATCTGCCATAATGCAAACCTTGAATATGCACATCTCCGGCACACCATGACAATGACAGTTCCAACCATGCTGACCCTGTTACGCATAGCGCTTGTGCCGGTGTTGGTATTGTTTTTTTACCTGCCTTATAGCTGGTCGAACCTTGCGTGCACAGTGGTTTTTGTGCTGGCCGCCGTGACGGATATCGCCGATGGTTATATCGCCCGCAAAACAGGGCAGATGTCGCGTTTCGGCGAATTCCTGGACCCGGTTGCAGACAAAATCATGGTCGCCACCGCGTTAATCTTGCTGGTACAACGCCAGGAAAATTACCAGGTCGTATTTGCCCTGTCTGCCGCAATCATCATTGGCCGCGAACTGACGATATCCGCCCTGCGTGAATGGATGTCGGAGATCGGTGAGCAGGCATTGCTGAAAGTGTCCGGAGTCGGCAAGTTGAAAACGATATTCCAGATGACGGCCATCGGAGTTCTGTTATACCACGAGAATATGGGCTGGATTCCGGTCGCACTGATCGGTGAACTGCTCTTGTACACTGCCGCGGCGCTCACGCTGTGGTCCATGTGGGTGTACCTGAAGGCTGCCTGGCCGGTGATCAGTGACCCCAAATTTCACGTGCACTACCATCATAATGAAGATCGGTCTGATGATGATACGACTTAGCCTACACAGACAAGATGGAGCCGGCGTCGAGCACTATGCAGCCTGAAGTTGCCGGGCGGCGTGAAACACCAACCGTCCGGGTTGGTAATATCCTCATGGGAAGCCAGCACCCGATCGTGGTTCAGTCCATGACCAACACCGATACTGCCGATGCAGAATCAACGGCAATCCAGGTGGCTGAACTTGCCCGCGCGGGCTCTGAGTTGGTTCGAATCACGGTCAATACGCTGGAGGCGGCACAAGCCGTCCCGGAAATCGCCCGCCGCCTTGAGATGATGTCCTGTGACGTGCCCCTGATCGGCGATTTCCATTACAACGGGCACCAGTTGTTGCAACAGGTGCCGGAATGCGCCCAACTCCTGGCCAAGTACCGGATCAACCCCGGAAACGTGGGTTTCGGGCGCAAGCGGGATGACCAGTTCGCCACCATCATCGGCCTGGCTCTGGAGTACGGCAAACCGGTTCGTATCGGCGTTAACTGGGGTAGCCTGGACGCCAGGCTGCTGGCCCGCCTGATGGATGAGAATGCCAGGATGAGCCAACCCGAAGACGCTACGGTCGTCATGCGCAAAGCGCTGATCCAGTCCGCACTCGAGAGCGCACAGCAGGCTGAAGGCCTGGGATTGCCGCATGACCGGATCATTCTGTCCTGCAAGGTCAGTGATGTGCAGGATCTGATCAGTGTTTACCGGGCGCTTGCCGGGCGTTGTGATTATGCCCTGCACCTGGGGTTAACCGAGGCAGGAATGGGCAGTAAGGGAATTGTTTCGTCCACGGCGGCCCTGGCCGTGCTGTTACAGGAGGGGATCGGCGACACCATACGAATCTCGCTGACCCCGGAGCCTGACCAGCCCCGGACGGATGAAGTGATTGTCGCCCAGGAATTACTGCAAAGCATGGGCCTGCGGGCCTTTTCACCCATGGTTACCGCCTGTCCGGGCTGCGGTCGCACTACCAGTACTTTTTTCCAGTCGCTGACGCAGGATGTACAGACTTTTGTACGCGAGCGCATGCCGGAGTGGAAAATACAGTTCGAGGGCGTTGAAAACCTTTCCCTGGCCGTGATGGGTTGCGTGGTTAACGGCCCGGGTGAAAGCCGCCAGGCGGATATTGGCATCAGCCTCCCGGGTACCGGCGAGGCGCCCGTTGCCCCGGTATTTGTCGATGGCAAGAAGCACGTCACCCTGCGAGGTGAAACACTGACTGGCGATTTCCTGCAATTGATCGAGGAATACGTCCAGGGCCACTATCCGCAGCGCCTTGCCCCCCGGGAAAATAGCTGAGTTATGGTTCGCCTGCCCGGACGGAAAATAGCCGACCAGGCTGACCGGCACCATCTGTACCAGGAATCGGTTCAGGACACCGAATCCGAAATCGATTTTGTCGAGGAAACCTGGCAGGAACTCAGGGACCGTCCGGCGGAATTACTGCGCGAAGATTTCTGCGGTACGGCAAACACGTCCTGCGAATGGGTCCGCCGGGACAACCAACATTACGCCGTTGGTATTGACTGGGATCCCGAAGTGCTCGCTTGGGGACGGATCAATAACCTGGAACAACTCGATGACGACCAGTTCGGCCGCATCACTTTGTTGCAGGAGAATGTGCTCGAAGCACAAACCGAACTGGCGGATATAGTCCTGGCCATGAACTTCAGTTATTTCCTGTTTCTCGATCGCGGAGACTTACTGGAGTATTTTTGTGCGGTCCGTGAAAGCCTGGAGGACGATGGGATATTCTTTCTCGATGCTTACGGTGGTTACGATGCACCCAAAGAAATCATCGAGGAGCGGGAGTGTGATGGTTTTACCTACATCTGGGACCAGGCGTCCTTCAATCCGATTGATTCCCGGATGACCTGCCATATCCACTTCGAATTTCCGGATAAGTCCCGCATGGAAAAGGCTTTCAGCTACGACTGGCGCCTGTGGACGCTGCCTGAAATCCGCGAGTTGCTGAGTGAGGCCGGGTTTACGGACATCACCGTTTACTGGGAGGGCACGGATGAAGAAAGCAATGAAGGTGATGGAATATTCAAGCCCGCCGAAGTAGGTGACGCAGACCCGGGCTGGATCTGTTATATCGTTGCTGAGAAGTAGCGCTACGAACGGATCGTGATGTGCTGATTTCCGACAGTCATGAATTTATATTTTTGCAGATGCGCAAGGTGGCCAGCACCAGTATGCAGACTGTACTGCGCCCGCTGTGCATACCCAGACCTGCCGGCAGGATGGCGCATCTGAAAAGCCGCGCCAGGCTGGAATGGGATTACCACAAGTACGTATTTCGCACCCACGACGACATCCTGGCGGCCAAACGGCGTATGCCGGCTGAAATATTTGCGGGCTATTTCAAATTCGCCTTTGTCCGCAACCCCTGGGAAAGGCTGGTTTCAGAATATGAATACATCCTCAGGCAACCGGAGCATGGGCGTCACGCCCGCGTCAGCCGCCTGAAAAATTTTGGCGAATTTATCCGCATGCAGATTCCCCGGCGCGATGCCTACCAGATCAATATGCTGTGTGATAAAAAGGGCCGCCTCCTGGTGGATTTTGTGGGTAAGCTGGAAAACCTGCAAAACGATTGGCAGACAGCTTGTTTGCGCGTCGGTATCCCTTATCAGGCTCTGCCCCGCAAGAACGTTACGCAATATAATAACTACCGGGATTTTTTCGACCGGGAAAGCGTTCAACTTGTTGCCAAACACTGGGCCAGGGAAATTGAAGAGTTTGAATATCGCCCGTAAGTGGGTTACTGAATTGCTGACGGGTAGGACTGGCCCTCATGGGTGATTGAGACTGGCTTTTTTTCGTCCTCGACCCGGGTGATGATGAACATCAGGGTATTTTCTGTTCCCTCAGGGGCGGTATCGACGAGGGTGCCATCAACTGTTTCGGCCTCATATTGTATTTGCACGCGGGAACCGCTTTCCATTACGGGCTGGTCCATGATGGTGACAAGAAGGGGCTTGCGTTTTACTTTGCCCAGGTAGTGGGTGCGCGCAACGATTTCCTGGCCGGGATAACAGCCCTTGGTGAAACTCACCGCGCCTATTTGATCGTAGCCGAGCATTTGCGGGATGAATTTTTCCGTGGTGTTCGCATCAAGCCATGCCACGCCGTGACTGAGTTCTGAATGCCGCCAGCGCTCAGTTTCCTCGTCATTTTGCGCAACTTCGGAAACGATTGCGTAGCGCAACGGCATGTCCCCGGGGACCAGCACCGGGCTTGCCGGATCGTCCGGCCGGGAAGGCAACAAGCCACAGACCTGCATGTGATCCAGGGGTTCAATTTCCACCTTCGACCGGAAAATATAAATACGCAGGCGTTGCACAATGGAAGGCAGCAATTGCGCAGATCCAATGACCATGTAATTGTCTTTTTGCCGGCCGATCAGCAGCAATCCGAAGACTTTTCCCTGAGGCGAGCAGTACGCTGCGAATGTGGATTGCCCGTCTTCCAGCGCAGCGATATCGGCGCTCAATTGCGCCTGTAGAAAGGAACCGGCATCAGGACCGGAAAACCGTGTGGCGGACAGGTAGCGCAGGGGAATCACGAGCGATTGGCGTAAACAGACTGCATGTCATGCATTGTATCCAAATTCTTTGACTGTATCCGGTATTTTTGCCTTGAATGTACGAGAACGAATCAGTAGGCTTGAGGGACGATCAGACCTGCCGGAATATCCATTAAAATATGCCAGGAACAGAAAAAAACAAACCTTCCACGCAGGCAAAAAAGCCAGCGCCTGATGCAGACTTGTCGAACCAGGAAAATACAGGCATCGCAGACAAGGACAAGCATGCGGGTTCGTCTGCGGAAGTTGAA
>JAIVWI010000005.1:0-40073 GCA_048636595.1 Oceanospirillum sp.
GTTCAAGCCACTGGGCAACCCATCCCACCGTCCTGGCAATCGCGAACATGACGGTGAACATACTGATTGGAATTCCGAGCGCCTTGTAGATAATTCCGGAATAGAAATCGACATTGGGATAGAGCTTCTTCTCAATGAAATATTCATCTTCCAGTGCAATCCGTTCCAACTCTATTGCCAGTTCCATCATCGGATCATCTACGCCCATTTCAGCCAACAGCTCGTGGCATGCCTTGCGGATGATGGTTGCACGCGGGTCGAAATTTTTATAGACGCGATGCCCGAAACCCATTAAACGGAAGGGGTCGGATTTGTCCTTTGCACGCTTGATGAACGCAGGCACATTGGAGATATCACCGATTTCGCTCAACATCGATAACACAGCCTCATTTGCACCGCCATGGGCGGGGCCCCACAAAGCTGATATGCCGGCTGCGACGCAGGCATAGGGATTGGCGCCGGTTGACCCCACCAGTCTCACGGTAGAAGTGCTGGCATTTTGCTCGTGATCCGCGTGGAGTATGAACAGGAGGTCGATAACCCTGGCTGCAAGTTCGTTAACCTCGTACTTCTCGCTTGGCACGGAAAACATCATGTCGAGGAAACGGCCACAGAAATCCAGGGAATTATTCGGGTAAGCTGTGGGCCGGCCCATGTGATGCCGGTAACAGGCAGCGGCGATGGTAGGCATCTTTGCAATCATTCGCTGCGCCGCCAGCATACGGTGCTCCGGGTTTTCCATGTCCAGCCGGTCATGATAGAAAGCGGCCAGCGAACCCACTACACCCGCCATCATGGCCATGGGGTGGGCATCATAATGAAAACCGGATATAAACTGATTCAATTTCACATGAATCATCGTGTGATAGGTGATTTCCTCACGAAACGTGGAAAATTCTTCTTCGAGCGGCAATTCTCCGTTCAACAACAGGTAGGCCACCTCGAGAAAACTGCTCTGTCCCGCCAATTGTTCAATGGGATATCCCCTGTAGCGCAAAATACCCTTGCCGCCATCAATGAAAGTCAGTTTACTGGTACAGGCCGCGGTAGCGGAAAAACCCGGGTCGTACGTGAAATAGCCCAGCGTCGAGGGCAACGCCTTGATGTCCAGCGTGGGCTCCCCTTCGGTACCTTCAACAACAGGCAATCGCAGATCTTTACCAGCGGCCTCGTCTGTTATCACTACATATTTTTCGGACACTGAATTCTCCTTGACTGAATGCTGTTTTGAATTGAGGGTTGCAAACTGAGCTCCTGATTACAGTCGTTGTGCTGTCTGCCACCAGGAGGAGTCATTATAGCACTACCGCATATTATTACGCCATTATTTCATTTGTTAATCATGAACTTAGCGAGGCTAATGGTAAAAGACAATCCCCCAAAAAAAAGCCCGTGCTGACAACGCCTGCACGGGCCTTTTTGATAAACAGATTTTACCTTTTGCGGCTTAGCGATTCCCTTACTTGCCGTAACGCTTTTTGAATCGATCTACTCGGCCACCGGAGTCCAGCATCTTGTGCTTGCCGGTGTAAAAAGGATGTGATGCGCTGGAAACTTCGACCTTGATCAGTGGGTACTCGTTACCGTCTTCCCACTTGATGGTTTCCTTGCTTTTGATGGTAGAGCGGGTCAGGAAAGAAAAATCCGAAGATACGTCCTGAAATACCACTTCTTTGTATTCGGGGTGAATGCCGGTTTTCATGACAGTTCCTTAAAAAATAAAAAAATACGCAGTTCGCGCAAGACCGGCCAGTGTACTGACGCTGCCCGCCTAATGCAAGCACGTATTATACTCCTCTGGGCAAGGACCAGCCATTGCCGGCGAGACGTGCCTGGCGCCCAAACATTTCCCAACTCGCTGAACGCGTAATTATCACCTTGAAGGAGTATAAAATGCGGACTGCGGTTTATTTCATACCCTGGTCGGTAAGAATATTGCCTGGATTTCATTGTTAAACCGCCAGCCAAGGGCAGTGGGCTTCAACAGTCCATTTCTATCCTCCAGCAAACCACTTTCTATCGCTTTTTCAACCCGGACTGACACCCTGTCCCAACTGACTCCGGTGCGCGGTGTAAACTGTTCCTTACGGACGCCGTCGCATAATCGCAACTGGTTTAAAAAGAATTCGAACACCCGCTCTTCTTCACCAATCACCCGGTCATCAACAAGCCAATTTCCGGATTGTTCTGCCTTGAGCCAGGTTCTCGGGTTTTTTTGCCGGACCCGGCGCCTCACGGACTGCTCTGCGGGCAGAGTAAGCTTCGAATGCGCACCAGCGCCTATTCCAAGAAAATCCCCATAGCGCCAGTAGTTCAGATTATGCCGGCACCGGAACCCTTCGCGGGCCCAGGCGGATATCTCATACTGCCCGAAGCCGGATTCAATGAACAATTCACTGCATTTTTCCTGCATGTCCCAGGCAATATCATCATCCGGCAATTCGGGTGGGTTAGCATGGAATGCGGTATTCGGTTCAATTGTCAATTGATAAAACGAAAGGTGCGATGGTGCGCAATCAAGGGCCCGACGAACATCGTCCAGGGCATCATCGACCGATTGGCCAGGTAAGGCGTACATCAGGTCAATATTGAAATTACTGATACCAGAAGACTGGATGGACTCTACTGCTGTCTCAATCTCGGTGCGGCCATGGATTCTTCCAAGCCGTTGCAGCAAGCGGTTGTCGAAGCTCTGCACACCCAATGAGACGCGATTGATGCCTGCATCACGGTAGGCGCTGAAACTGTCGTGTTCCGTGGTCCCGGGATTGGCCTCCAGCGTTATTTCCGCCTGCGGACTCACACGCAAGCGTGCCCGAAAGCCGTCAATCAATCGCTCGATCCACCTCGCGCTGAACAGGCTGGGCGTACCCCCACCGAAGAATATGCTCTGGACTCCTCGCCCCCAGACCAGGGGAAGGTCCAGTTCCAGGTCTGCCAGTAATGCATTAACATATTCTTCCGCAGGCAGCTTTGACGGCGCCTGGTGTGAATTGAAATCACAATACGGGCACTTGCGTACACACCAGGGCAGGTGGACATAAAGCGCCAGTGGGGGCAGACCGTTAAGTCCCGGATCAAACCCGCCGTTGTCAGCTCCCGAATTCATCTTTCATTTGTGCGGCCAGCGCGGTCAGTGCCTGCCCCCTGTGGCTGAGACTGTTCTTGACGTCGGGCGGCAACTCAGCAGATGAACATTCATTCCCGGGGACCCAGAAAAGCGGGTCATAACCAAACCCACCCTCGCCCCTGGGCTGTTCCATTATTCTTCCGGTCCACTTCCCGGTTGAAATCAATGGTGCAGGATCTTCCGCGTGCCGTACGAATACCATCGCGCAATAAAAATGCGCAGCCCGTTCCGGCTCTGGTACGCCACGCAGGGCGTGCAGCAATTTCTGATTATTGGCTTTGTCGTCCGCATCTGCGCCAGCATAACGGGAAGAATATATCCCGGGCATCCCGTTCAAAGCATCAACTACCAGGCCGGAATCATCCCCCAACGCCTGCAGGCCAGTACAGCGGGCCGCGTGGCGGGCCTTGATCAGGGCGTTTTCAATGAAACTGAGGCCGTCTTCCACTGCTTCACTGATCTTCCAGTCACCCTGTGACCTGACAGTCCAGCCGAGTGGTGTCAGCATGGAGGATAACTCTTTCAGTTTGCCCGCGTTCCCACTGGCAAGCACGAGCAGGCGGTCCTCCGGATCAATCAAATCAGCCATCCAGCGCTTCCAACTGGAAGGCCATCAATTGCCGGATTCCCGAATCAGCCAAATCCAGCATCTGGTCGAGCTCACCCCGGCGGAATGCATGTCCTTCGGCCGTGCCCTGCAATTCAATAAATGCGCCCCCGTCGTTCATGACTACGTTCATATCGGTTTCAGCGGAAGAATCCTCAGGGTAGTCAAGATCGAGCACAGGAACATTCCCATAAATACCCACCGATACTGCAGCAACCTGTCCATGTATCGGATTCTCTTTTATGCCCCCTTTTTTCATTAACCAACGGCAAGCGTCAACCAGCGCGACATAGGCGCCCGTAATAGCCGCAGTCCGGGTACCGCCATCGGCTTGCAGTACATCGCAATCCAGGGTGATGGTTCTTTCACCCAGGGCTTCCCGGTCCACGACTGCCCGGAGTGAGCGTCCGATCAGCCGTTGAATTTCCAGCGTCCGACCGCCCTGTTTTCCACGGGCAGCTTCCCTCCCCATACGGCTGCCGGTCGACCGGGGAAGCATGCCGTACTCAGCCGTGACCCAGCCCTGCCCTTTACCGCGCAGGAACGGAGGCACGCGCTCTTCCACTGATGCCGTGCACAAAACGTGGGTATCTCCGCAGCGAATCAACACAGACCCCTCTGCATGTCGTGTAAAATTGCGTGAGATACTGATCTGGCGGAGTTCATCCGGTTTTCGGCCGCTGGGTCTCATTTTTTTTCCTGTGTTCGTCATTTGACGGTAACATTGTGCCAAGGTATCCAAAAGGCAACAATTCATGATCCACAGCATGACCGGCTTCGCCAGCGCGGAGCAGCAATATAATTTCGGCCGACTTTCATGGGAAATTCGCTCGGTGAATCACCGTTATTTTGAATTCGGGTTTCGTGTCCCGGAAGAATTCCGGGTCCTTGAACCGGAAATTCGGCGGATTCTTGGAGTACATCTGAGCAGGGGAAAAGTCGACGCCACGCTTCGATATACTCCGGCCGCAGCCATAAGCAGTTCAAACCTGAACCTGAACCAGGAATTGGCCGGCAAACTGCTCAGCCTGCAAAAGGAGCTTCAGGACCTGAGCGGTGTGGAACAGGAGCCGGACTTACACTCCCTGTTACGCTGGCCGGGCCTGGTGGAAGAACAGGCGCCAAATCCCCAACCACTGCACGAGGCGGCCCTCGAACTGCTCTCAATAGCTGCAATAGACCTGAAAGCCGCACGTGGCCGGGAAGGTGAACAAATGTCCGCAGCCATCCGTGAGCGACTCGTGGGAATTGAACAATGGGTAGTTCAGATCCGGGAATGGCTGCCTGAAATCCGCGAAGCCCTGCGGCAAAAATTACTCACCAGGGTCGAAGATCTGCAACAGCCACTGGAACCCGGGCGCCTTGAGCAGGAAATCGCTTTTCTCGCCCAGAAGATAGATGTAGACGAAGAGCTGGATCGCCTGGCCGCCCACGTCAAGGAGACAATGCTTGTACTGGAGCGGGATGATCCCGTCGGGCGCCGGCTGGATTTCCTGATGCAGGAATTCAACCGTGAATCCAATACGCTCAGTTCCAAGTCCATAGACAAACGCACGACCCAGGCCGCAGTCGAACTCAAGGTGTTAATTGAGCAGATGAGGGAGCAGGTTCAGAACATTGAATAATCCGGGTCTTTATGTTGTGGCAGCTCCTTCCGGCGGAGGGAAAACCAGCCTGATCAACGCATTACTCGAAAAGGATGACCGGGTCAGTCTCTCGGTATCCTACACCACACGAGCTGCGCGTCCTGGCGAGCAAGACGGTGTCCATTACTATTTTATCGACGACGCGACCTTTATCGGCATGATTGAAAAAAATGCTTTTCTCGAACATGCCGAAGTGTTCGGCCATCGGTATGGAACCAGGCGTGACGCAGTAGAAAAAAAACTGCAGGCGGGCTGCGATGTCCTGCTGGACATAGACTGGCAAGGCGCCCGTCAGATCCGGGAATCCTTCCCTTCCTGTTGTACGATTTTTATCCTTCCACCTTCGCTGGAAGCACTGCGCAACCGCCTCGCAAGGCGTGGACAGGATAGCGAAGAAGTGATCGAGGAGCGCATGCGCGAAGCCCGGGCGGAAATTTCGCACTCGAGCGAGTTTGACTACCTGATTATCAATGATGACTTTGATGCAGCGCTGTCCGACCTGCAATCCATAGTCCGCCATCGAAAACTGTACCGGCCGGACCAGAAAGACCATTATCAAGATCTTCTGGCAGAACTGCTCGAAAATGGATAAAATGGTAGGTTCAGCCCGGCCTTTGAAGGCTTAGTACTCCTTCAAGGCGCGTAAAGAATTTTAGCAAAAGTAATCAGGAATACACACAATGGCCCGAATCACAGTAGAAGACTGTCTCGATAATGTCGACAACCGTTTTGAACTCGTCTTGACCGCAACCAAGCGCGCACGCCAGATTGCCAATGGCGCCGAACCGCTGGTGGAGGAAGAAAACGACAAACCCACAGTAATTGCGCTGCGCGAAATTGCCGAAGGATTTATCACTGCCGAACGCGTTGACCTCATCCAGGCGGAAATAGAAGCGGCGGAAGCATTTGACCTTCAACCAGAGGATGATGACCTCACGCCCTGAACCCAGGGCAGACCCTAAGGATTTTCAGCCTCATGCAGGAATCCACAGTATCCGCTGAACCCTTCCTGCCGCTCAGGGACTTGCTTAACACATATCTTGACCCGGAAAAGGTCGCAATAATCCTGCGCGCCTTCGAAGTCGGTCATGCTGCTCATGAGGGGCAAACCCGGAAAACCGGGGAGCCCTACATTCACCACCCGGTCGCTGTCGCCCAGATTCTTGCCAACATGCGCATGGATCATGAAAGTATTGCCGCCGCCATATTGCACGACACCCTGGAAGACACCCCGCTCACAAAGGCGGATATCATCCGGCAATTCGGCGAAAACATAGCCGATCTCGTAGATGGCGTGACCAAGCTGGACAAAATGAAGTTCCGCACGCGCATCGAGGCGGACGCAGAAAGCTTCCGCAAACTGATGCTGGCCATGTCACGCGACCTGCGCGTGATTTTTATCAAGCTGGCGGACCGCCTGCACAACATGCGCACCCTGGAGAGCATGGAGCCCCAGTCACGGCGGCGTATCGCCCGGGAAACCCTCGATATTTATGCGCCCATTGCTGATCGTCTTGGCATGAACAGCATGAAACACGAACTGGAAGACATGGGCCTGGCCAACCTTTATCCGTGGCGTTATCGCACCATTAAGGAACACCTGCAAATGATGAGCGGGCATCGCGAGGAAATCGTCGGAAACATCATGGCGGCGATCAAGCAGAAGATGAATGAGGCCAGCGTGCCTTGCCGCATCACCGGCCGCCAGAAATCAGCTTACAGTATTTATAAAAAGATGCTGGCCAAGGATCTGTCTTTCTCTGAAGTTACTGATTTCTATGCTTTTCGCATCATTACCCAGGCGGAAGCTCATTGTTACCTCGCCCTGGGTGCGGTACACAGTCTCTACCAGCCGAAACCCGGCCGCTTCAAAGATTTTATCGCGCTGCCCAAAGCCAATGGATACCAGTCTTTGCACACCATCCTGAACAGCCCATATGGTTTGCCGGTCGAAATCCAGATCCGGACCGAGGAGATGGACATAATGGCAAGCAAGGGTGCGGCAGCGCACTGGCAGTATAAAACCGGCGAGGAATCCGGCGGTTCCGCACAAGTCCGCGCACGTGAGTGGCTGATGCAACTGGTTGATGTGCAACGGCACATGGAAGACTCCCTGGAGTTTCTCGATCACGCGAAATCTGATCTGTTCCCCGATGAGATATTCATATTCACACCGAAGGGTAAAATCATCGATTTACGCCAGAATTCCACAGCCCTGGATTTCGCCTATGCCATCCACACAGACGTGGGAAATCACACCGCAAAGGCGCTGGTCGATAAGGTGGAAGTCCCGCTTTCCACGCGCCTGGACAATGGCCAGATGGTCAAAATCCTTACTGACCCCAACGTTCAACCACGCCCGGAATGGCTGGAATTCGTGGCAACTGCACGCGCACGCACCGCGATAAGGCATTATCTCAAGAGCCTTCGCCAGGAAGATACCGTTGCGCTGGGTCTGCGATTACTGGAGAAAGCCCTCAATACGCGTGGCGGTTCGGTTGAAGCGGTGACGCCGGAACGATGGAATTATTTTCTCTCGGAAAACCTCTTTGAACGCCAGGAAGACCTGTTCCACGACCTGGCCCTGGGCTCCACACTCGCCAATGTTGTGGCAGCGAAACTCGTACCCGACTCAAACCTGTTTCCGGATGACAAGGATGCAGTGGAAGCCTTAACCATAGCCGGGTCCGAGGACAGCGCTGTCAGTTTTGGCGCCTGCTGCCAGCCGGTTCCAGGGGACAAGATCATGGCCTTTGTCTCAACTGACAAGGGCGTTGTAGTTCACCGCGTAAGCTGCCGGAACGTACGTGAATTCCGGAAACACCCCGACCGTTGCGTGGATGTAGCCTGGGCGCCCATTACCAAGGGTATGTTTCCGGTTGCCGTGCGCATTGTCGCCCGGAATACGCCGGGGGTTCTGGCCAACATTTCTGCGAGTATCGGTGAGGCCGGCAGCAATATCGAAACGGTTGCACAACCTGAGGCTAATCCGGAACAAGCAACGTTGTTGTTCACAATCAGCGTGAAAGACCGCGACCACATGGCCCGGGTCATGCGCAGACTCAGGAGAAACAACTACGTGATTCGTGTAAACCGGGTCGGCTGAGTACGCCAGAAATTCCCTGCATCCAGAGGTAACAAAAATGAGCAAACAAATCATCAGCACCAGCCAGGCGCCGGCAGCCATCGGTACCTATTCACAGGCAACGCGTCACGGCAATACCGCATATCTTTCCGGCCAGATTCCCCTGGACCCCGCCAGCATGGAAATTGTCGACGGAGATATCGAGGCACAAATCCATCGTGTTTTCATGAACCTGCGGGCAGTTTGCGAAGCGGCGGGCGGCAGCTTGAATGACATTCTCAAACTGAATGTATTTCTTACGGACATGGGCAGCTTCACTGCTGTAAACGCCATCATGGCAGAATATTTCACCGAGCCGTATCCGGCACGGGCCGCGATTGGCGTCGCAGCCCTGCCACGTGACGCCCAGGTTGAAATGGATGCCATCCTGGGGCTTTGAATTTCCGTCAGGACTGACGTGACCATTCCTACACTCCGGGAGTTGCACGGTGTCGGGCCACGGCTCGAATCATCGCTGGGGCAACTGGACATACACACGGTCCAGGACCTCCTGTTTCACTTGCCGTTGCGCTACGAAGACCGGACACGCATTCACCCTGTCGGCAGCCTGTATCCCGGGGCCCAGGTACAGATAGAAGGACGCGTGGAACAGTCGGCTATCGTCAGAGCACGCCGGTCCATGTTGGTGGTAGTGGTATCCGACGGTACCGGCCGCATCACACTGCGCTTCTTCCATTTCCGGGCTGCACAGAAGCAACAACTTTCCCGCGGGACGCGGCTACGTTGCTACGGGGAAGTGCGCAATGGGTTCCAGGGCCTGGAAATGGTACACCCCAGTTACAAGAGAATACTCAGTGAACGCGATGAACCCGTCTCGGACCGTCTTACACCGGTCTACCCATCGGTAGACGCCCTGGGACAGGCGCGCTGGCTCAAGCTAAGCGACCAGGCATTAGCCCTGCTGGAGCAGAAAGTCCTGGAACTTGAAGAGCTCCTGCCTCCGGACTTGCGCGGTAAGCTGCACATGATGTCCCTGGAGGAGGCCATCCGGTATATTCACCGGCCACCGGCAGGGGCGGATGTGGCGGCCCTGGTGGAAAGAAGACACCCGGCCCAACAACGCCTGGCGCTGGAAGAGTTGCTGGCGCATAACCTCAGCATGCAGCAATTGCACCAGCGGCAACGCCGATTCCGCGCCCCCGTAATGGACAGGCCTTCCCGGCTGGAGCACGATTTTATCGAGCGGCTCCCTTTCAGCCTGACCGGGGCACAACTACGTGTGATCGACGAAATCCACCGGGACCTTGCACTGGGCCACCCGATGCAAAGGCTGGTGCAGGGAGATGTTGGATCCGGCAAAACCGTTGTCGCAGCGATGGCTGCACTCAGGGCCATGGGCAATGGCTACCAGACCGCCATCACTGCTCCGACTGAATTACTGGCCGAGCAACACCTGCGCAGCTTCACCGACTGGCTGGAGCCGATGGGTATGAAACCCGCATGGCTCAGCGGCAAGGTCACCGGAAAGGCCCGGCAGAAAACACTCGAAGCCATTCGCGAAGGGGTCCCGCTGGTTATCGGGACACACGCCCTGATGCAGGAGGGTGTTCAATTCAAACAGCTGGGGCTGGTCATCGTGGACGAGCAACACCGTTTTGGCGTCCATCAACGACTTTCCCTGCTGGACAAGGCTTCTGAAACCTCGCTGCATGCCCACCAGCTGATCATGACAGCAACCCCTATTCCTCGAACGCTGGCGATGACTGCCTACGCGGGCCTGGAGACTTCAGTCATTGACGAGTTACCGCCCGGAAGAAAGCCTGTGACCACGGTCGCCATCTCCAATGATCGCCGTAATGAAGTGATTGCACGCGTGGCGGCTGCCTGCGCGGAAGGAAAACAGGCCTACTGGGTGTGCACCCTGATCGAGGAATCCGATGTGATCCAGGCGCAGGCTGCCGAGGATGTAGCCAGGGAGTTGCAGACCGGCCTGTCCGAAATCAACGTGGGCCTTATTCACGGACGAATGAAAGCCGTGGACAAGCAGGAGGTAATGAGTCGCTTCAAGGAGGGCGGAATCCAGTTACTGGTGGCCACAACCGTTATCGAGGTTGGCGTGGACGTTCCCAGGGCATCACTGATGATCATTGAAAATGCCGAACGTCTTGGACTAGCCCAGTTGCACCAACTCAGAGGCCGGGTAGGCAGGGGGGAGCAGCAAGCCTCATGTGTGCTCATGTACAATCCGCCGATCGGGGCACTGGCCAGGGAAAGACTGGATATCCTCAGGAAAACATCGGACGGATTCCGGATCGCTGAAAAAGACCTGGAACTTCGTGGGCCCGGCGAAGTGTTGGGCACCCGGCAGACCGGCATGCTCCAGTTCCGGGTGGCGGACCTCGCTCGTGACCAGCACTTGCTGGAACAGATTCCACCGGTGGCGGATCGCTTGCTCAGGGAAAACCCCGGGCTGGCGGAAAAACTGGTTCGCCGCTGGATTGGCGATGCAACAAGGTTCGCAGTGGTTTAGAAAAATGAAACAACTAACCTTTACCGTGTTGGAAGGCGATTACTCAATACATCGCCTGCCCCCCGAATCCGACCTTCCGGTAGTGCCGCGTGAAACAGCCTTCAGTTCCATAACCCGGACAGATGAAGAGATCACGGTTGTTTGTCCTAGTGCTATTGATCTGAAGTCTGAGCACACTGAACCGGGCTGGTCCGTTCTGAAGGTAATCGGGCCGCTTGATTTTTCACTGACCGGGATACTGGCTGGCATTTCCCGGGTTTTGAGCGATGCGGAAATCTCCCTGTTTGCGCTATCCACCTGGGATACTGACTACATCCTGATCAAATCATGCGACAAGGAAAAGGCCATCAAGGCATTGACCGGCGCCGGTCATGGTTTCGTGCAATATGCGGGTTAATACGACGCCAGTCTTACAGACTTAACCTCGGTGAGGGCGCTGTTGACATCGTCGGTAATGCGATTTTTCAGGGCAATGAATCCGGGCTGTTCCCTTAAAGAATCCAGCCGGGCGTCTATGTTCAGGGTCCAAAGCTTACGAAAGCCCCGCTGGTAGGCCTGGTTGAGTTTCTCCAGCGCCCGCTCCGATTGATCGCGCATGGCGAGAATGACGGCCTCCGTGTAGTAGATGCCCGGATTGTCAACTCCGTTTATCCGCGCACGCTGGACCTTACGCTCTGCATCCGCCAGCCTGGATTCCGCTTCCTCGTGTTTTCCGACGATTTCCGATACCAGTGAGGCCATGGTAAAACCCCAGATTTCTTCCCCGCTGTAGGCTCGCTGGTCCTCATCACCGATCGCTTCACTAAACAGGCTGTATGCACGGGGGAAATCTTCACGGGCAAAAGCAATCATGCCGAGCTGAAAATTGAAATTACGCCGCATGGCATCCGGCAAGCTGTCACCATATTCCGACATCAGATCGCGCACCAGCGTCTCCGCTTCTTCGAAGCGATTCAGGACCATCAAAGTCATCCAATAAGTGCGAAGAAGGTTGCCGTTCCTGCCGGATTTCTCCAGGCCCTCACGGGTAATGCGTTCCGCCTCCTCAACATCTCCCAGCAACACCCATGACTGGGCCAAAACGGAAATATCTTCAGGATCATCCGGCTGTAGCAACCAGGCGCGGTTTGCGAGACTCCAGCCTTCCACCAGGTTTCCAGCCTCCAACTCGTAACCGGACATGGCGCGAAGCAATATGGTGGAATCCGGACGCAGATCAATCAGCCCCTGCATCAGTTCTTTACCTTCAGCCCAGTTGCCCCTCACCGCGAGGTTTTTGGAATAATTGACCGCCAGCAGTTCATTCAACGGATCCAGTTCCATCGCTTTTTCAAGCACCTGGCTTTCTTCCGGGTACCTGCCCTGTTGCCCCATCAAACCAGCCAGCCACAGTTGTGCAGGCACGTAATTTTCATTCAGCTCTACGGCCTGGCGCAAGGCCGACTCGGCTGCGTCCATCTGGCCGATCTGCCATCGTGCAAGACCCAGCGCGGCAAATGCCTCCTCCGACCCGGGGTCAATCTCCAGCGCTTTTTCAATCATCGCTTCCGCTTTCCGGGTAGCCTTCATCGTGTCGATGTTTCCATAAATTGACAACAACAACCAGGTATCCGCCATGGCCGCATAGGCCGGAGCAAAACGGGCGTCATGCTCCAGGGCCGTAGCGAACAGCTCAATGGCTCGCTGCAGTTCAGCCGGTGTGCGCCGCCACCAGTGGATACGCCCCGTCCGGTAGGCCTGCGATGCTGCGAAACTATCGGTTCGCCCAACGGGCTTGATAGTAAGGCCGGCAAAAGATTCGACCAGTGCGGTCGCAATGTGATTGGCCACTTCGTCCTGAAGCGCAAAAATGTCGGTCAATTCGCGATCGTAAGTTTGAGACCAGATGTGATAACCATCCTCAATGTTAATCAGCTGCGCGGTCAAGCGGATCCGGTTATCAATCTTGCGCACGCTGCCCTCGAGTAATGTCCTTACATTCAGCAGGCGCCCAATTTCTTGAATATTCACCTTCGATTCACGAAAAGCAAAAGAAGAAGTCCGGGCGGCCACGTGAAGCCCATCTACTCCAGCCAGCAGATTGAGAATCTCCTCGGAAATCCCATCAGAAAAATAGGCCTGGTCCCCCTCCTCCGACATATCTGTAAAAGGCAGAACGGCAATGGAGTTTTCGGGAGCCCGGAATTCCCGCTGCTCCACGACCTGCGGAGCAGGCCCGGCTTCGAATACCCCCGAGTAATACTGGTAAAAAACGAATGCCAGGCCGAACATGGCCACCATCATGATGCTGAACAAGATGGCACTCTGGGACTTGCTTACCAGGCCGGCAGCCTTGGCCCTATTCACACCGGTCGGTGTGAGTTCCAGGTGCCAGGCAAGCAGGAATACCAGTGGGAAACCCAGGATCACTACGATCACCATGAGGGTCGGCACCCATTCCGGCAGGCGCAGGGGCTCGACTGCCGCATCCATTAACTGCAACAAAACAAACACGCCCACAGCATAAGCGCCCACGGTACGGAGTACTTTGCGTCTGCTCAGTTCGGCCAGCGTGGCCGATATGAATGAATGACTTTCTGCCATTTCAGATTTTCTTTGTTTTCAAATACTCTTCGTTTACAACAAATGGATATGCAATTCCCGGGCCATCGACTGAATGTTCTTCAAGTGTAAACAAACCCTGCTACTGATAATAGACGTTCCGAAGGCTGATTTAGTTTCTATTACGTGGGGAAACGTGGTCATAAATTTTCCGGATCTGGTTAAACACGCGAAAAAATGGCGAAATCACAACCAACTTTCAAGGACAACGCACTCTCAACAACGCAGCAGAGTCATCAACAAAGTCGACTCCACGCCGATTCAATAGTTCAGTCAAGCACATAATTGCGCCAGTTCTCCGTTCAGTCAAATGTCCTATCCTTTATCGACCGATGGAAGATGACAATCATTACAACGCTTCGTCCCCTCATTACAACGCTTCGTCTCCTTCTTCCTTTGTGCGGATTCGTACCGCCCGTTCCAGGGGCTGGACGAAAATCTTGCCATCACCGATGCGGCCGGAAGCCGCTGAGTCGGCGATTGCTTCCACAACAGCTTCAACGCGGTCGTCAGGCACAGCAACTTCGAGCTTGAGTTTGGGCAGGAAATCAACCACATATTCGGCGCCACGATACAGCTCGGTATGGCCTTTCTGCCGTCCAAATCCACGCACCTCTGTGACGGTCATCCCCTGGATTCCGGTTTCCGCAATGGCGTCGCGAACATCGTCGAGCTTAAACGGCTTGATAATTGCGATAATCATTTTCATTGGTAAATTTCCCTGCACAAAGGTAGATCACCAGACTGTAATGCGAGCATAATCAGCTCGCAAGCCTGAAGGAAGAATAAAACATGATTGATCTGCGAACTATTGACGATCTGACACGCAAGCTGAGTGATTCACTGCCACCCGGACTATCCGAGGCGAAAAAAGAAGCCGAAACCAGCTTCCAGGCCATCCTGAGCGGGGCATTCGAAAAAATGAACCTGGTCAGCCGGGAGGAATTCGATGCCCAGTGCGCCGTCCTGGCCCGCACACGGGAAAAGCTCGAGGAATTGGAGAAGCGGTTGGAATCGTAGGGCTTGCGCGCAATATGCGGGCGGGTTTCCTACACATTTCCCCTTCGTTTTCCTACTGGCCCAGACCGCGCACTACGGCATTATGGCCAGGTCTGGCACTTGATTGGAAACAAAGGAGGCTACGGATTGGATGGGACTTGCGCTGGTCCATAGCCGCGCGGGACTGGGCGTTGAGGCGCCGGCAGTCACCGTAGAAGTTCATCTTGGCGGGGGGCTTCCCCGGGTGTCCCTGGTGGGGTTGCCGGAGACAGCGGTCAGGGAAGCAAAGGACCGGGTCAAGGCGGCTCTGCTGAACGCGGGTTTCAAGTTCCCTCAGCGCCATATTACGATTTCCCTCGCTCCGGCGGACCTGCCAAAGGAAGGAAGCCGTTTTGATCTTCCCATCGCATTGGGAATTCTTGCTGCAAACGCCGAGGTCTCGGACAGACTTTTCCCAAAATTTGAATTTGTCGGCGAATTATCCCTGAGCGGCGATCTCAACCCGGTCACAGGTGTGCTTCCGGTTGCTCTGAAAGCCAAGGAAGCCGGCCGTGGATTGATCGTTCCCCGGGGAAACGGCGCCGAAGCGGCGCTTGCAAGAGGGCCAAAGCAGTTTGAAGCTCCCTGCCTTTTATCGGTTGTGGCCTGGCTCGATGGTAAAGAAGAGCTTCCGGCAACTGTCGCAAAGCCGGACACACCAGCGCGTAACGGCAAGGACATGGCGGACGTAATTGGTCAGCCATTCGCTCGCAGGGCTCTTGAGGTCGCTGCCGCCGGCGGGCACAACATCCTATTGAACGGGCCTCCCGGCACCGGCAAGACGATGCTGGCTTCACGACTGCCCGGAATTCTGCCGCCCCTTACCGAGCAAGAAGCGCTGGAAGCGGCCTCCGTTTCTTCCATCAGCCAGTGCGGGCTTGATCTCAAACACTGGAAAACCCGCAGTTTCAGGGCGCCCCACCATACAGCAAGCGCCGTCGCACTGGTCGGCGGCGGCTCCAAACCTCGCCCCGGGGAAATATCCCTGGCTCATCACGGTGTCCTGTTCCTGGATGAATTGCCGGAGTTCAGCCGGCATGTGCTGGAAGTGCTTCGCGAACCGATGGAGTCAGGGCGAATCGTAATTTCACGGGCCGCCCGGCATGCGGAGTTTCCCGCCCGGTTCCAGCTGGTCGCGGCCATGAATCCCTGCCCCTGTGGCTATGCGGGAGACCCGTCCGGGCAATGCCATTGCTCCGGCGAGCAGATTCAACGATACCGCGCACGCATCTCGGGCCCGCTGCTTGATCGCATCGACCTGCAAATCGAGGTACCAAGGCCTCCCGCGATGGTGATGTACACCAAGGGGCCGCGGGCGGAATGCAGCGCCAGCATTCGCCAGCGGGTAATAACAGCCAGGGATATCCAGCTGGCCCGCGCCGGGCAGCCCAATGCACACCTGGATAACCCGGCTGTCACCAAACACTGCCGTCTCGACAAGGTCTGCCACCAGTTGCTTGAGGATGCAGCCAGGCAAAGATTTCTTTCCCCGCGAGCCTGTCAGCGCATTCTCAAGGTCGCCAGGACACTGGCTGACATGGAAGCTGCAGAGGCCATCGGTCAGGCTCACCTGGCCGAGGCCATCTCCTACCGGATGCCGGGTCCGGTGCACATTCAGTATTGAAAGAAAAATCAGGTCGGCAATCAGGCGTGATCCGGTGCTGCTGGTCATGTGCAGTTCAAACACATAGTTAGAGTCTGCTCAGTAAGGCACAATCAAAATTACCCGCTGTCTATAGCAAAAAGCTATCGTCCGCCGGCACCGGAAGTGGTGATACCAACGGAAATGAAGGCGTAAGCTTCCCCAAAAAACGGCGGAGTTTTTAAACCCCGCCGTTCTTATTTCCAAAGCTTTCGAAATACTTGCGATTACTTGTTCGCTACCTTCATCATCTTAGCTTTAGCAAGGTCAAAGCGGTCAAGATTCATCACTTTGGTCCAGGCATCAACAAAGTCGTTTACGAACCTATCACTGGCGTCATCCTGGGCATAGACTTCTGCGATAGCGCGTAATTCGCTGTTAGAACCAAAGATTAAATCAACGGGTGTAGCGGTCCACTTAATCTTGCCGGTTGCACGATCACTTCCTTCGTAAACTCCTTCAAACTCAGATGATTTCATCCACTTCGTGGACAAGTCGAGAAGGTTTACAAAGAAATCATTGCTCAAGGTTCCAGCTTTGGTCGTAAACACACCGTGTTTAGAGTTTCCAGTATTTGCATCTAATACACGCATACCGCCGACCAGAACAGTCATCTCAGGTACGGTTAGAGACAAGGTGTCGGCTTTATCGACAAGCAACTCAACTGGTGTTCTTGAGTGACCTTTGCCAAAGTAGTTTCGGAAGCCATCTGCCGTTGGCTCAAGCACAGCAAATGAGCTCACATCTGTTTGTGCTTGCGTCGCATCCATTCGACCCGGCGTAAAAGGAACTTCAACATTGTGGCCGGCTTTCCTGGCCGCTTCTTCAATCGCAGCATTACCAGCCACAACGATCACATCAGCCAGCGATACCTCTTTGCCGCCAGAGAGTGATTGGTTGAAATCTTTTTGAATGCTTTCCAGCGTTTCCAACACGTTTGCCAGTTCAGCAGGCTGGTTAACAGCCCAATCTTTTTGAGGTGCCAGATGAATGCGCGCACCGTTAGCACCACCGCGGAAGTCAGTACCACGGAAGGTAGAAGCAGAAGCCCAGGCTGTTCTAACCAATTGAGGAATAGTCAGACCTGATTCCAAAATAATGGATTCAAGTTTCTCAGTTTCTTCATGGCTAATTAACTTATGATCAACAGCAGGAATGTTGTCTTGCCAGATCAATTGTTCCTTAGGCACCATTGAACCAAGATAACGTGCACTGGGACCCATATCACGGTGTGTCAGTTTGAACCACGCTTTCGCAAACGCAATTTCGAACTCTTTAGGGTTTTCAAGCCAGCGCCTGGTGATCTTGCCATATTCAGGATCGAATCTAAGAGCAAGGTCAGTCGTGAACATGATTGGCGCATGTCTCTTCGACCTGTCATATGCATCAGGTACAAGATTTGACGCAGACTCATCATCCGGGATCCATTGAGTCGCACCTGCCGGACTCTTGGTTTTTACCCAGTTGAATGCATAAAGGTTTTGCAGGTAGTTATGTGTCCATGCAACTGGGTTACTGGTCCAAGCACCTTCTAAACCACTGGTGATGGTGTCCGCACCTTTACCGCTTTTATAGCTACTATTCCAACCTGTGCCTTGTGCTTCGACGCTTTCGCCTTCAGGTTCTTTACCTACATACCTGGAAGGATCAGCCGCGCCATGGGCTTTACCGAATGTATGTCCGCCAGCAATCAGCGCAACTGTTTCTTCGTCATTCATCGCCATGCGACCAAATGCAAGGCGAATATCCTGAGCTGCTGCAAGCGGATCAGGGTTACCGTTAGGACCTTCAGGGTTTACATAGATCAAACCCATTTGCACGGCTCCAAACGGTTTCTTCAACTCTCTTTTTCCCTGGTAACGTTTGTTATCTGCAAGCCACTCACTTTCGGCGCCCCAGTTGATTTCCTCAGGTTCCCAACCGTCCACGCGACCGCCGGCAAAACCCAATGTTCTGAAGCCCATCGATTCCATTGCGACTGTTCCGGCAAGAACCATCAGATCGCCCCATGAAATCCTGTTTCCATACTTCTGTTTGATTGGCCATATCAATTGACGTGCTTTGTCCAGGTTGGCATTGTCAGGCCAGCTGTTGAGCGGTGCAAAGCGTTGCATGCCACCATAAGCGCCCCCGCGACCATCACTAACCCGGTAGGTGCCAGCGCTGTGCCAGGCCATTCGAATGAAAAATGGACCATAGTGACCATAGTCTGCTGGCCACCAGTCCTGTGAACTGGTCATTAATACTTCGAGATCCCTCTTAACGGCATCTAAGTCCAGCCCTGCAAACTCTTCAGCGTAGTTAAAGTTTGCGCCCAAAGGGTTAGATGCAGGTGAGTTGTTTCGAAGTGGTTTCAGATCCAAACGGTTTGGCCACCAGTAGTCATTCGTGGTTACCGTGTTCTGGGCCATGGCCGGGTTACCGGAGACGACCGAAGTAAATACGATCACTAGTAAGGTCATTACAGATCTCGTAGTCAAATCTATTACATTTTTAAGCATTTTATGCTCCTCGGTTTCAAGTTTTACTCTCAGCGATTAAATTCTTGCAGAATAGATATCATCTATCTAATTGATTGTTCTAATGGAATTGATAGACAACCCCTATCAAACTTTATGGTGCTGACAGATTAAGTCTAATGTAGGCAATTAATAACTGGGTGTTGATTTTCATCCAATATTGACCATACTTTGGAGTGAACCCCTGAGCTTGGACCAGGGCGCATTTAACCCGCATATTGCCGACCATCTTCGTGCAATTTGCGGCTTAGTATTGCGGGAAAAATCAGGGGTGATATGCTTTGTTTTAAAAATGACTATTTGTATCCACACTTGAAACCAATCAGTAAACACATGCTCAGGACCATCATTGTCGACGACGAGGCGCTGGCCCGCCGTGGACTGAAGCATCGGCTCAACAAGGTTGACGACCTCGCCATCGTAGCGGAAGCGCGTAATGGGCGGGAGGCATTGAAGGCCATCCGGGAACTGCAGCCGGATCTTGTTTTCCTGGATATCCAGATGCCCGGTATGGGCGGTTTCGAAGTGCTTGCGGAACTCCAGCAGGAAAATATGCCGGCCATCGTGTTTGTTACCGCGTTCAATGAATATGCCATCAAGGCGTTCGAGGCCAATGCGCTTGACTACCTGCTCAAGCCCATCGAGGACAGTCGCCTGCACGAAGCATTAATCCGGGTGAGGGAAAACCTGGATCTGAAGCATGCCCTGAAACACAAGAAATCACTACTCAGGCTGGTCAGTGACATTACCGGGGAAAATGTAGGCAGCATGCGGGAACTCAACGCCAGGGGCGTCGACAACCTGAAGAAAAAAGAGCCTGGCAAACTGGTCATCAAGGATGGCGGCCGCACCACCCTGGTTCCACAGGACCAGATTGAATGGATCGATGCCGCAGGTGACTACATGTGTGTCCATGCCGGTGGAGAAACGCACATCATGCGCAAGACCATGAAGGAACTCGAGGCGGAACTGGACTCCGATCTGCTGCAGCGGATCCACCGCTCGACCATCGTCAACATCAACCAGGTCACGAAATTGCAATCCCATATCAATGGCGAATACTTCCTGACCCTGCAAGGCGGCCACATCATCAAGCTGTCACGGACCTACAAGGACAAGCTGAAGTACTTCACTTGAGGCTCATGTAAGAGGCCGCTCGCGGCCGATTATTCCAGAGCCTGTCAGTCGCAAGCGACCTTTTACATTTCGCGTATATGATGCGCTCCGGAATTCACTCGCTTTACCGCCTGACAACATCCAGTCATCGCAAACCGTGACTTCTGTCACAACTCTTTTGAAATTCTTGCTTCTAAGATGAAGCGGCATTGCCTTCGTGCATCATGGGTTTGGGCGATGCTTGTAACGATTTGCCGTTTTGCGGCGTCAAATAATTCATGTAGTCAGGAGAGGCCATGAGCATTACCGAAAGAGCCGTGCGGAACCCGGCGGGCGTTGCAGTAGCAGTCGCCATCATCGTGTTGTTCGGCCTGTTCAGTCTCTCCAAGCTGCCGGTCCAGTTATTCCCCAACATTGACCTGCCTCAATTGAGCGTCCAGGCCAGTTGGCGGGCCGCCTCGCCAAAGGAAGTGGAATCCGAGATCCTGGAGCCGATGGAGGAAGTTCTACAGGGTCTGCCCGGACTACAGGTCATGGAAGCCAACGCCTTTAACGGCGGCGCGTTCATCAACATGCGGTTCAACCTGGAAACCGATATGCAAGCCGCAATGATGGATGTGATCGGCCGGTTGAACCGTCTGCCGCCGTTGCCAGCAGACGCCGACCCGCCGGTAGTGCAACTGGGTGGCCGCGGATCCGCCAATGGCTCGTTGACCTGGTTTTTCATACAGAAACTGCCAGGCACACCAGGGGAATTGACTGATTACGCCCAGCAGGTCGAAGACATCATCAAGCCAAGAATCGAAGCGATTGAAGGAGTGGCGGGTGTCGAATTTCTGGCCGGTGCTCCCGAGCAATTGCAAATCATCATAGACCCCTACCGCGCGGCAGAATTTGGCCTGCCGTTGACCGACATCGCCGCCAGGGCCAGTCGCAGCAATGACGTTTCCGGTGGTTTTGTCGATGTGGGGCGCAGGCAATACACCCTTCGTTTCGAAGGACGCTACGATCCGGATCAATTACGCAACCAGGTATTGGAATGGCGGGATGGCCGCCCGGTCCGCCTTGGCGATATCGCCGAAATCAAGGTGGGCCAGGGACGGCAACGTGACATCGTCATCCAGAACGGCAATCCAGCAATGGGTGTGCGTATTGACCGTCAGAACGGCGCCAACGTTTTGGCGGCACTGACCGAGGTAAAGGCTGTTATGGATGAAATCCGCGCGGGTCCCCTGAGGGAACTTGGCCTTGATGTCCAGCAGTCCTTCGACGCTTCGGTGTTCATAAAGCGTGCGGTCAATCTGGTAACAACCAATCTTCTGCTGGGTGTTTTGCTGGCTGTTGGCGTCCTCTGGTGGTTTTTGCGCGATGGCCGCGGGACGCTGCTAATTGCCGTTTCCATCCCGATATCTCTTCTCACGACATTTATCGTTCTGCAACTGACCGGAAGATCGCTCAATGTCATCTCCCTGGCCGGACTGGCATTTGCTGTCGGCATGGTGCTGGATGCGGCCATTGTTGTTTCGGAAAACATCGTCCGCTTGCGTGAACGGGGAGAGATTCCCGGCAAGGCGGCCCTGGAAGGCACCGGCCAGGTTCAGGGTGCATTGCTGGCATCCACAGCCACGACCGTTGCAATTTTTCTGCCTGTGCTATTCCTGCAGGACGTGGAAGGGCAACTGTTTGCTGACCTGGCGCTGACCATCGCCATCGCTGTTTGTGTTTCCCTGCTGGTAGCGCTGACTATCCTGCCAACCGTTGCGGGCAATTGGCTGAAACCAAAAAAACTCACTCGCTCCCCACATTCCGGCTGGTCGAAGATTACCGGATTCCTGATGAAAGCCAGCAGCACACCGCTTCGCCGGACAACCGTAATTGTCACACTGGTGGCCGTTCCGCTTTTCCTCACCTGGGCCATGTTTCCTCAACTGGACTATCTTCCCCCGGTTAAACGAGATGCCGTGGATGCCTTTTTGCAGACGCCACCCGGCGCCACCTGGAACATGAAGGAAGAGGAGATCGTCAGTACACTGGTCGAACGCCTCGAACCCTACATGAGCGGCAGGAAAGAACCGGCCCTGAAGAATTACTATATCTGGATGTTCGGGAGCGGCGGAACGATCGGCGCCCGCGTACTTGACCAGGAAAAAGTCAAAGACCTCGAAAAAATCATGCGCGAAGAAATACTTGTTGGCATTCCCGATTTCCGGGGATTCGCCGCTCAGGGCAATCTCTTTGGTGGGTTTGGCGGTGGACGGGATATCGCCATTCACATGCAATCATCCGATGAAAGCGGGCTGATGGCTGCAGCGACTGCCGGCCAGCAGCAATTGATCAACTCATTTCCCGGCGCTAATGTCCAGGCTTTTCCTACTCCTGAACTGGCCGAACCTGAATTGAGAATCTATCCGGACGATTCCCGGATTTCAGAAGTTGGCTGGAACCGGAACGACATCGCCTCCGTGATTCGCACTTTGGGCAACGGCCTGTGGCTGGGTGAATATTTTGATGGTGAAAACCGCATGGATATCATCATGAAGGCAGAAGGCTGGGAAACACCGGAGCAACTGGCCACAACGCCCGTGATGACCCCGGCCGGTGAAGTGGTTCCGCTGGGTGAACTGATCCGGGTGGAGCGCACCACCGGCCCCGGACAAATCCGAAGAGTCAACGGCCGGCGTACGGTATCGCTGAGCTTGAGTCCGCCTGAAAATGTCTCATTGGAAACCGCGATCATGCAGATTCGAGAGGAAGTCGAACCTCTTTTGAAAGCTGCATTACCTGAAGACGGAACCCTCGTATACGGGGGCAGCGCTGACGCCCTGAGTGACGCCATCGAGACCATGAGCAGCAATTTCCTGATGGCCCTGCTGATCCTGTTCCTGCTGATGGCCGGCCTGTTCCGTTCATTGAAAGACAGCGCGATAGTGGCCCTGACCATACCGCTGGCCGGTGTTGGTGGAGTAATTGCCTTGCAAGTGCTGAACCTTGTCAGCTTCCAGCCGATGGATCTGCTGACCATGATCGGCTTCATCATTCTACTGGGCCTGGTAGTCAATAATGCCATCCTGCTGGTAGACCAGACGCGCCGGGCGGAGCGTGCAGGAATGACCCGTGACCAGGCTGTGGAAAAAGCACTGAAAGTTCGTCTGAGGCCGATTTTCATGAGCACGTTCACCAGCATTTTTGGCCTGCTCCCACTGATTCTTTTGCCTGGCGAAGGCAGCGTCATTTATCGCGGACTGGCAACGGCGATTGTCGGTGGAATGTCCTGCAGCCTGTTTTTTACCTTGTTAATGCTACCCAGCCTGTTGCGCATCGGAACGGCGCACCAGGCTCCTGAAACCCTGTCCGGACAACTGGAAAGGCAACCACTGGAATCGGTCGCCTGACGGAGGAAAAGCACATGAACCGTATTTTCTTGTTAATACTATTGAGCCTGTCTGTCAGCACAGGCTGGGCACAGTCAGCACCGCCAGCGCCGGTCGTAGTGGATGAAGCCAGGATGGATACATTCTCTGCCGCCCTGTGGGTATCCGGAACTGTGATCAGCCGGCATGACGCCCGGATTGCCGCCGAAACCGATGGACGAATCACCTGGGTCGCGGAAGTCGGCACACACATCGGCAGTGGCGAACCTTTCGCGACCATAGACGATACCGACCTGCAACTTGACCTCAAAGACAACCAGGCCCAGCTTGAAAGCCTGCACGCCCAAAAGCGCTATCAGGAAATCAACTTCAAGCGCCTCGAACAACTGACTGCAAGCAACATTGGTTCAGTCAATCTAAGGGACGAGGCACAATCCCAGTTGGATATGACTGTCCAGGAAATTCGACGGGCCGAAGTCACAATTGCCCGGACACAAAGGCGGATCGACCAAACACGGGTCCTGACGCCGTTTCCTGGTGTCGTGGTTGAACGCCTGGTCCAGGTTGGGGAATTCGTCAGCCGGGGTACGCAGGTGGCACGACTGGTCGATACCGAGAACCGTGAAATCCGGGCCCAGGCTCCATTGACGGTTTCCACTTTCATTCGCGAAGGCCTGGAAGTCACGGTTGAGCATGATGACAAGCAGTTCCTGACCCCGGTCAATCGTGTGATACCGGTCGGTGACGAACGCTCGCGCATGTTCGAAGTACGAATTGCAGCCGACAATCCCGCCTGGGTAATTGGCAGCCCGGTCCGGGTGGCGTTGCCCAACAGCGACCCACGCGAACTGGTGGCGATTCCACGCGATGCGTTGGTTCTCAGGGGTTCGGAAATGTTCGTGCTCCGGGTCACGGCCGATAACACCGTGGAAAAAGTCAACGTCGACACCGGTATCGGCCTCGGAAACCTGGTCGAAGTTATCGGTGACGTATCTGGCGGTGATCGCATCGTTACGCGGGGCGCTGAACGCCTGCAGCCCGGACAGGCTGTAGTGATATCCGGCGGAACCTGATTACTGGGAACTTTACATAGAGTTCTTGCCGATCTTATTTTCTGCGGTCAAGCCAAACCTCGATGCCCTGGGTATTGAGGACCACATCGTTTTGCACGATTTCACGGATCTGTTGTTCAGGCAGGGTCACTCCATGCACACGAATACTGTCCAGCAACCATTCCATCATGCCGGCTTCGATAGCCTTGGTCCTGTTTTCGTCTTTTGCGTGCATTTCAGCAATGTTCAAGAAATGGCTAATGCCCGCCTTCAATCTGGAGACCATCTGCGAAACATCCTGAACCCGCCCAAAGTGGGTCAGGTACATATTTTCGGGCGACTTCTCCATCATCCGGTCAATGGAGGCAATCAAGGCTTCAGGGTCGAATTGAGTGGGTGTGGTTGTGGGGAAAATGAAAGCCCCGCTTGCTGTATCGAATTCACGGTAGGAAAGGCCGAAGGTATCGCCTGTAAACCAACCGCTGCTCTGTTCGTCCCAAACACAGAAATGGTGCCTGGCGTGGCCCGGTGAATCCATGAACGACAAGAGCCGTCTACCGACAAGCAGGCTGTCACCGTCTTCCATCGTTATTACCCGTTCGGCCGGTATGGGCTTGAGGGTGCCGTACATCGCATCGAACGCCTCATCGCCATAGACACCGCGAGCACTGGCTTCAAGCCTGGATGGGTCGATCATGTGGCGTGCCCCGTAAGGGTGCACCACAAACTGTGCGTTCGGCAATCGAGCCATCAACTCTCCCGAACCGCCCGCGTGGTCGAGGTGAACATGTGTGACGATTATGTGGCTCACCTCGTCGGGGCTTCTGCCGCGGCTCTCGATTACCTTCAGGATCCGCTCAACGCTGGCGTTGCTTCCCACTTCGATCAGAGCCAGGGCATCATCCGTTTCCAGCAGGTAGCAGGCCGCCATCAAAGGCCGGACCATGCCGCTGTCCAGTGCGACAATACCACCTTCATATTCAAAAGCTGTAATGCAGTCCGACATGTCCTTTTCCTTGTGCTATCTTAGCTGATTCGATGAAAATTCTTGACCGGCGAGGCAGTATAAATCAATGCGTGAGGAAGGGGCAGATTCAGTGCGTGATGACGAACAAGCAGCCCGCATATTGCGCGAGTTTTGGCTGGCCTGAACCAGGATATCTTGGTGCGCTCCTCTTTTCTTTTTATCTGTCTTCTCTTACTCATCCTATTGACGATGACGCCGGGCCGCCTGCACGCCGAAGAACTGGAATTTGTGATCGACGGAGTCGAGGAACCTGAGCTCAGCAATGTCCGTAGCCGTGTGGAACCTTTCCAGCTCACTCGCAGCTCCAGGTTTTCCAAAAGATATCTCGAGAACTTGCGCCACAAATCAGAACAACGGGCCAGGGAAGCGCTACGGCCTTATGGCTACTATCACGCAACGGTCAACAGCGAGGCCAGGAAAACCGCGGACGGTGGATGGATCCTCGAACTTCATATCACACCCGGCCCGCCTCTGGTCATCAGAGAGCTGAATCTTGAACTGCGGGGAGATGGCTCAAAGCTCGAAGAATTACAGAAGTGGCAGGCAGCGTGGCCTCTGGCCGTTGGAACAAGGCTAATCCAGCCTCAGTGGGAAGAACAAAAGCAGAAGGCACTGGATATAAGCAATAACTACGGCTACCTGTTGGCAGAGTTTACCCAGCACGAGCTGGCAGTGGATCTGGAACGCAATGAAGCCGCATTGACCTTGATCCTGGAGACGGGCGAGCAAGCCATAATGGGCGAAGTGAATTTCCTGCAGGACGCGGTCAAACCCCGTGTTCTCGAAAATCTGCCACGCTTTAAGACTGGAGACCCATACAATGCCTGGTTGCTGGAAAGATTCCGCATCGACATCTGGAGGACAGGGTATTTCAGTAGTATTGAAATCGTGGAAGACCGGCAGTTGGAGGAATCGCCCCCACGTGTCAATCTCACTGTCAGAATGGACCCGCGTAAACTGAATACTTACCAGGGCGCCATTGGAGTTGGGAGTGACACCGGACCAAGATTACAGTTCAGCTGGAACCGGCACCTGATATCAAAAAATGGCGACAACTTATCCCTTGCAACAGGCTGGCAGGAACACAACAATGAATTGTTTGTCCGCGGAAATTACCGTATTCCACGCCGGGTTAAGGCCCAGCAGTTCTGGGTGGTTGATTTATTGATCAAAAAGGAAAATGAAGATCTCAAAGTCAGGGAAAATGACTTTGACGAGAACCTGATCAAACTGGCAAATGGAAACATCAACGATTACTCACTGCGCCTGGGCCGCCTGAAAATCCGCAACCGCAACCACGGATACATGCAGCTATTCGAAACCATCTATACCGAGTACCTCAGGGAATCCATTGACTATAGAGTTAATCCCATCGACCCGCCGGTACTGGTCCGCCTGCTGGCCCGGGACGCAGGTGAAATACCCCTCGCCAGGACGGATCAATACCTTATGATCGGGATCAATTACGATCTGCCGGATATCAGGGGAAACGGTTTCCAGATGGTTGGACAACGGCATCGCGCCTCGGCTTTCACATCGAATGGGGCATGGGGTTCGGATGTCGATTTCAGCCAGGTCTATTTTTCAAGCCGCTGGAATTTCATCAGGGGCAAACGCTGGAAATTTCATTTGCGCGGAGAAATTGGTTATTCGGATGCAAAGGTCGAGGATATTTTGCTTGAAATTGAAGGCCGTTCGATTGAAATCTCGTTGACGGAACTTCCCAATCTCTACCGCTTCAAGGCGGGTGGCAGCACCAGTGTCCGGGGGTATAATTTTGAGAGCCTGAGCAGCAATGGCATCGGTTCCAACAACATCATCACGGCCAGCGCGGAAGTGGAATACATGTTTCGCCCCAACTGGTCGCTTGCTGCTTTCTTCGACGTGGGCAACGCTTTCAACGACTGGGGCAGCATTGATCTGAAAAAGGGTGCCGGCGTGGGTATCCGCTGGTACAGCATCGCGGGCCCCATTCGCGTGGATATAGCACAAGGCATAGATCACCCGGATAAACCCTGGCGGATCCATTTCACCATCGGGACTTCCCTGTTATGAAACGTCGCTGGATAAAAGCCTTCCTGATCTTCATGGTGGTTATCGCCAGCCTGCTACTGGGCGGCGTTTATGGAATTTTACACACCACCGCCGGCGCCCGGCTGCTGTTGTCCTTTGTCGAAGGCCAGTTGGACGATTCGCTGGAACTCGGGGAAATTTCCGGAACCCTCAGCTCGGGTCTGGAAATCGACACGATTGATTTTCGTGATGTGAACATGGCCGTCACATTGGATAAGGTCCGCCTCGCCGTAGGGCCGAAGTTTTTTCCGCTGCTCGTTCAAATACATTTTCTTGAAGTTTCTACCCTGAAAATCCGGCAAGGAAACCCTCCGGCAGCAATCACTCAAACGACGGAAACAACGGATTTGGGGGAAACCCTGGCATCGCTGGCGCTTCCAATTCCGGTCATTCTGTCCCGGCTGGAGTTGGGCAGCATCGAATACTTCAGCCCTTCGGGCGCCCCTGTATTCTCAGCGGAACACATTTCATCCGCATTGCAGCTTCATGATGTCCTGGATATAGGCCACCTGGCACTGGAATCAGGCCAATCAAGGATCGAACTGAACGGCAGCCTTGGGTTGTCAGCACCCTTCCCTGTTTCCCTGGACAGCAGGGCGAGCCTGGCGCTGGATGGGGAAACCATAGGAAACCTGGACAACATTGATGTCCAGGCCATTTTCCGTGGTGAACTGGAAAAGAGCCTGCAAATCAATATCACCACCGCGACCCCGGAACTGACCATCAGCGGCGAGTTACACGAATTACTTGGTGAGCCCACTTGGGACCTGTCGCTAAAATCCACTGAATTGTCCTGGCCGCTGGCGCCCGATGCGAGTCAACAGGGTGAGGAATTTTCAATCGAATCTCTTGGTCTCAACAGCCAGGGCCGGATCGGTGACTACAAACTTGAAACAAGTTCAATTCTGCACATCCCCGGCATGGATCCAGTCAAGCTGGATTTAAATGGCAATGGCGATGAAACCGGCATGGTGATCACCGCGCTTCACCTGGCCAGCCGGCAACTGGAGCTTACAGCCGAAGGGGATATTCAATGGCAGGATGAAGAGACCGTCAGGCTCAGTGCTCAGCTTGACCGCTTCGACCCGTCCACCTTGCTGCCTGACTGGCCGGAGGAACATCACCTGCAAGGCCGATTCGAACTTGCCCTTGGCAAAGACGGTCTGGAAATACCGGAGATGCAATTCCTGTTATCGGATACGTCTACGCGCGTGGATGCCAGGGCCACCATCGACCTGGATCAGGGAGTGCTGGAAGCTGACCTTGCCTGGAGCGACATCGCATGGCCGATTGCCGGAGAAGAGCCTGAATTCTTCAGCCAGGCGGGTGAAGTGCACCTGTCCGGTTCGCCTGATGACTGGGTCCTCAGAGGCGACACCACGATACAGACTGCAGGCTTTCCTCCCGGACAGCTGCGCCTGGACGCAAATGGAACCCGCGAGTCGGCTGTGGTGAACATCGTGGATGGCCAGGTGTTCGGTGGCGACCTGACCGGCAACATTGAATTTGCCTGGACAGGAGGGACAAACTGGTCAGCCAGGCTGAACGCCAAGGGGATTGAAACAGGCATCCTGCTGCCTGACTGGCCCGGCTCCATCAGCACTGAGCTGAAGGCGGATGGCAGCCTGGAACCCTTCCGGCTCAAGCTGGATATCCTGCAACTGGACGGTGAGATTCGTGAGCGTCCACTGACTGCTTCAGGTCAACTTCACTTGCAAGGCGAGCAACAACTGGATGCAGATATTCGACTGGCGTCAGGAAACTCCAGGCTGGATTTACAGGGCGAGTTGTTTGCCGCTGAAGGGCTGGCTTTTTCCCTGAATATCGATGATCTTGGACACTTCCTTTCGTCGGGCTCCGGCTCTGTGCAAGCGAAAGGACAGGCTTCCCTGCTACCGGGCAAACCGCGCCTACGGCTCAACCTGGATGCTGAACAACTGGGCTGGAACGGTATTTCGGTCCAGGAGCTCAGTGTTCACGACAGCTCCAGACTGTCCACGGACAGCATTGCCGGCTTGCTGCTCGAAGCCAGCCGAATCGAGGTAAACGGCCGGTCAGTGGACGAAATCAGGCTGGATCTTTTCGTTGACCCTGCACAGCAGTCAGCCAGACTGGCCGCCTCTTATTCCGGAGTAGAGTTCACCACTCATTTGAACGGTGCACTGATTGACTGGCAGCACATCATCGAGTCGAACTGGAACGAGGCTGCCTGGAACGGCCACATTGAGTCCATCACGCTTGGCAATGGCGGTCAACTCGCCCTGCGACTCGAAAAACCGGCGCCGTTACAACTTTCCGCGAATAGCGCCTCACTTGAAAATGCCTGCATCGGGACCGGGCAGGCTCAAAGAATTTGCCTGAACACTCAATGGCAGGAAAATGGCCCCTACTCAGCCAGCGCAGTCATGCACCAATTCCCGCTCAGTATCGTGGAGGAATTTCTTGATAATGGCCTGACGTTTACCCAGCGACTCAACGGTGAATTCAGCTTGACCGGAGCCTCCAACAAGCCGCCCTCCAGCCAGGCCCGGATTGATATATCACCCGGTGTAATCGGTACCAGATCAGAATCCGGATTTTCTCTGGAAACCGGTGCGGGTGTTGTCGGTTTCAATCTTGACCGGGGCAAGCTGGTGACGGGCGCCTTCGACCTTCCACTGCCAGGCAACGGTGAAATCGACATTGATTTCCAGTTGCCGGATATCTCCGCTGGCGAAAACACCCAGATCGATGGCCATGCCGTAATTACCCTGCATGACCTCGGAGAATTTTCACCGCTGCTTCCTTTCTTTGACCGGGTAGCAGGAAAATTCGATGCCCAGCTGGATGCGTCCGGGGATGCGCTCCACCCTGTTATGAGTGGATATATATCCATCGCTGATGGACTGATTCAACATGATGCGAGCGGGCTGAAGCTGCATGATATCCAGTTGGCGGGCAGCCTGCTCGGTGGCGGTCAATCCCGTTTGTCCGGTAGTTTCAAAGCGCAGGAGGGTAGCGGTAAACTACAGGCCGATATTGATCTGTCCGATGTCCTTTCACCCCGGTTTGAAATGACGCTCACAGGCGAGCAGCTGACCCTGTTCGACTCTCCAGAACTTTTGCTGGTTGCCGAACCCGATATTAAATTGGGCTGGGATGACGGCGCCATCGAAATCAATGGCAGGATCCTGATTCCACGCGCCCGGATTGCACCCAAAACCATACCCGCCAGCACCAGTTCGGAAAGCGCGGACCTGGTCATAGTGGCGGGGGAAATTCCAGGATCGGATAAAGAGGAGAAACCGGAACAGGAACTGGCCATCCACGGTGACCTGGAAATCGCACTCGGCGACGAAATTGAGCTGGATCTTGGCCTGGCCGTGGCGCAACTGGACGGCAGCGCCATTTTCTCCTGGCAAGACCAACTGGTGCCCATGGCAACGGGGCGCTACGGCATCGTGGGTGAGATAAACGCCTTCGGCCAACGGCTCAGCATTACCGAGGGATCCATCAGCTTTCCAGACATCCCGGCCGACAACCCACACCTGGATATCCGCGCTGTGCGCCAGATTTACGGCAACTCTGAAATCCGCCGGGCAGGGGTATTCATCAACGGAACCCTGCGAAGGATGGTCGTGGAACCCTACACTGATCCGATGACCACCCGGGAAAGGGCGCAGACGCTGCTGATCACCGGCAGCGACTTCAATATGGAACAAGGCGTGGGCGCCGTGGACATCGGAACCTACATCGCACCCCGTTTATTTCTCAGCTACGGAATTGGCGTTTTCGAAGATGAAAACGTGATCAGCCTGCGCTACGACCTGGGCAGAAGATGGGGGGTCAAGGTGACTTCCGGGCAGCGTACATCCGGCATTGACATTAGCTACATAATCGAACGCTAGGATGTTGTTAAAAGAAACTTTTTGTCTTATTGTCTTATAATAAAGGCTCTCCCAGTCATTCAGATCAGGAACCTTGCTCCTCCGGTGAAAGCTGCACTCCGTATCACTCTGCTCCTGTTTACAAGCCTGCTGCCCTGGCAAGCGGTTTACGGCCAGGCGGCTTTCCCGGAACCCAATTGGGGGCGCGCATTAGCCGTCGAAACCGCGCATTCGATCGATACGGACAGCGTACTGAAAACCTTGTACCAGTCGGCACGTGCCGGTGACAACAGGCAAGTCCTGGATGCACTTATCGCCGTAGAACAGAACAATGACTGGCCCGTTCCAGCCAGGGAATACATCATCTGGTCGTTTGTCATTGGCCTGTCTGATATGGACATGAATACCGTCAGTCCGGAGGTGCTCGAATACCTGTCCGCATATCAGCCCCAAACGCTGGTAGCACATGATGACCGGGACAATGTCGGCGTTCCCCTGTTCAATATCAGCGCAGCGGCCACCGGTGTTCGCAATGCGTGGGCCCGCCGGCAGGGTGGAGACAAAGCGGAAATATTGCTTCGAAATGATCCCTCTCTCTGGATCAATGCCTATCTTGGGGCAGGTCCGGCGGCGCGCAGAGGGTTCACCGATGCCCTGGATTTTGCTTCGGATGAGCAATTGGAGAGCCTGGCCCGTTCGGCCATCGAGCGCCTGGACGGCCGCCCCAGCCTGACCGCCGTCGCCGGAAAGTCCGCTTTGATGCTTGGTGACCGCAGCTTACTACAGCAGACCCTTGCCCTGGGAGGCGGCCCGGATCTGCACCACGTGCTGAAAGCGGCATCAATGAACCTGAAGGCCGAAGAAAACAGGACATTGTTGGTCCAGGTCATCCGCCAGGGGCCGGAGAAAGTGGCAGGACTGGCCATCGCGCAACTGGCGCCCGCTTTGCTGGATGACCCGGCCGTGCGCGAACTGATGTTCGAAATGCTGGACAGCCGCAAGCTGGGCTCGTCCGCTGCACTGGTACTGGGCTCAAGCACGATTCCGGAGATCCGTGACCGGCTGAACAAAATGGCGGGGAGCAAGGAAGGCCTCGCCTCTCAACGGGCATCGCTGGCAATCGATGCCGGCCATCAAGGCAGGGAGGCAGGCCGATGAAAACTCCCGCCTGTGCAGTCCTCACGTTCCTGCTCCTGCTTTCGTTCACAGGGTTCAGCAAGCTCGCCGCCCAGGCAGCCCGGGTCGTCGAGTGGGTGGACGATGCACCAGCCAGCGACACTGCGAAGATCGCCCTGGGGTACCCTGTGCCGGTCCCCGTCGATACACCTTTGCCTTTCGACGGATTCCGTACCTACAGCGGGCTGCATACACGCCACCAGGACCTTGCGAATACGACACCCTGGGCCCACGCCATTGAGATCGGCGAAACCCGGGCCGGGCGCACCATCTGGGCCTATCAACTCGGCGATGCCAATATTGATACCGTCACCGGTACACCGGAACAGGCCATGCTGACCAATGGCGGAATCCATGCCCGCGAGTGGCAATCCCCGGAAGTTGCCACTGGCATCATCGAACTGCTGGCACTGGCCGAAGACGACCATCACCTGATCAGCTACTTGCGGGATAACGCCAATATCCTGGTAATCCCCATCCTCAATATTGATGGTTTTTTACAAACCCAGAGATTTCCCGGCAGGAACTGGCTGGGTACCGATCCGGATGACCCCGCAGATTCTCCCCGGGATGGCCGCATGCGGCGTAAGAACATGCTGGACGTGGATGAAAATTTGGCGACACGGAGAGACCATCTACCCGGTGTGGACCTGAACCGGAACAACCCACCTTTCTGGAATACCAACTCCAACCGTTCCTCGGACGATCCAGACAGCATTGTTCACCATGGAGCGTCACCCCATTCCGAACCGGAAACGCAGGCACTGGTCACCGCTGTCGAGCTGGGTCCGGCTGACAAACTCAGCATGTATACCGACATGCACTCTTTCTCCCAGGTGCATTTCTGGGGCCATAACGGTAATGACCGCCTGGCCAGGCTAACGCAAAAACTGTTGGCCACGTTTTCGAATCATCACCGTGCCTTCGACGCCGGTAAATTCTACGGTTTCAGCTCCGCGCAGAATGTACCCCGAAATCAAGGCATCGGCCTGACCGATGAACTTTTCACTTACGGCTACCAGGTGCCGTCCTGGACACTCGAAATCGAGCCTTCCCGCGACGGCGGCACGGATTACGGCGGACTGGGCCGCAACGGACACGATGGGTTCATCCTGCCGGAATCGGAAATCGAGCGTGTACGCACCGAACTGGCGCAGACCTTTGCCGTGGCTTATTACCAGCAAGCCGGCCCGCCCTCAATTGCCGCCGTACGCTTCACCGACCAGCAAACAGGCGCGGTGGTCTTCGAAGCTGAGTGGGATGTGACCGGTGACACGAGCCGGGAACTTTACACTTTCCAGGCACAGCCTTTGCAACTGGGACGCTTCTACAGTTTGTGGCTGGCCTTCGACAAGCCCATGCGCTGGCGTGATGAAGGCGAAATCGCAGTGCTTCCGGGCCAGCCGCCAGGTACACTTGACGTGGACGCAAAAACTACCATAGACGGCACGGAGCTGACCGCAATCCTGGACCAGGCACAATGGCTGCAAATGCCTGGAAATGCGCCGGACGGCTACCTGCATTACCGGGATGACGCATTGTCGGCAAATTTCCGCTACCCCGCGGATGACAACAACAACGACCTGATAAACGGCACGGCGATGACCACGCTGGAGATCAGCACCTTCGACATGACCGGGAACCGGACCGATGCCGACCCGTCAACAGTTGCGCACTGGGAAGATGGCGGCTGGGCCGGCTACGAGGACAGCGGCGGTAATGATTTCACCGACCGGGGCGGCATCGATACAAGCATCCGGATCCAGGTCACATCAGATCAAGAGGGTGACCCCTTTGTTATCGAGGCGGGAACATCTTCCGCCTGGTTCGACCCATCCCGCAACGGTGAAGGATTCATGCTGGAAATCCTCGCCAAAGATCGTGCAGTGATGTACTGGTTCACCTATGACGACGAGGGTGAGCAGGACTGGTACATAGCCGTGGGGGATATCAGGGGCAACCGCATTCTGTTTCCCGAACTAATCCAGGCATCGGGCGGAATATTCGGGCCCGACTTCGACCCCGAAATGGTGACCCGAACCATTGTGGGATCAGCCAGTTTCATCTTCTCGGGATGCGATACCGGCGCAATGGACTGGCTCATCGACAAGGATGGAAACGACCGCCGCCACGGACGCATGAACCTGCTGCGCCTGTCCCGTGTAATGGGCATCGACTGCGGTAATCAGTCGCTGCCTCCAGATCTCGATGAAGGCCGCTTGAGCGGTTCCTGGTACGATCCGGCTCATTCCGGGGAAGGCTATGTACTGGAGATTCTGACCGATGAGCGGGTCCTTGTTTACTGGTTCAGCTTCGATTCCCTGGGAAACCGCCGCTGGTTTTTCGGCACCGGAGAAATCAGTGATGGCAGACTGCTGTTTGAGGAGATGTTCACCACACATGGCGGAATATTCGGTCCCGGTTTCGACCCCGCCAAAGTTGAAGTCAAACCCTGGGGTTCACTGGAACTAGATATTGACTGTGAAAGCGGATCTGCGGGCTTCTCATCCACCGAGGAAGGCTTCCCCGCCGGCAGCCTGAACCTCTCTCGCCTGACGATCCTGGACGGTCTGAGCTGCGAAGACTGAGCTTCTGGACGGGCACCCCTGGCCCGCATATATCACGAGTTTCGCCTGCCAGAGGTATCGGCTGCCTGTATGCAGGACCATCATCTGTCGGGAACAGATGATGAGTGCACAGGGATGTCTCGAGCGTGTCCTGCATACAGGTAGCCGATACCTCCCCCGGCCATGTCTCGAGCATATCCTGCATACAGGCAGCCGATACCTCCCTTGGCAATACCAAAAATTACCAACAGCTCATGCAATATGCGCCCAAATCCTATTACAATATGCGGCTTTCACTATTTTTACGGAGCACGGTTGTGAACGATCAGGAAAAGCACATGTACTGTACGAACAAGTTCATCGAACTTGCCAATGAGCTGAAGAAAGAAGACATCGATATTTCCATGGTCTCGGGTTCTCTGATGACTGCCTCCTGCATCTATGCAACCTATGTCGCTGCAGGCAATAATGGAGCCCTGGAATCATCGGGTGTTGACAAGGTGATACAGATGTACCGCCGGACACTGGAACATCACCAGACCCTCAAGAAAGCCCAGCTCCAGGGGCAGGCTAAAAATTGATCTCAGCACTGCTGACACTGGCGTTTTTTATAACGGCCCTGGCTTATTCCATGGTGGGATTCGGCGGCGGTTCCACCTACAATGCCCTGCTGGTTCTCGCAGACGTCGATTACCGCCTGATTCCAACCATAGCCCTCATCTGCAATATCCTGGTGGTATCGGGTGGCGTCTACTGGTTCTGGCGCGAGGGTCATTTCAACTTCCGGGAAATCCTGCCGTTTGTCGCCCTGTCGGTCCCCATGGCCTGGCTGGGAGGACGCATCCCGGTCTCCCAGCAATGGTTCGTGGGCCTGCTGGGTTTTACCCTGCTGTTAACGGCTGTGCAAATGCTTGCCGGCCGGGTCCGGGCGGATAACAATCATCGTCACCAGCGTGTAAACCCCTGGCTGGCCGGGCTTCCGTCAGGCGCGGCCATTGGCCTGCTCTCTGGTATGGTGGGTATTGGAGGTGGCATATTTCTCTCGCCCCTGTTGCACGTGACCCGGTGGGCAAGTGCATACAAGATTGCGGCTGCCTGCAGTGCGTTTATACTGTTCAACTCAATTGCCGGCCTGGCGGGACAATTGATGAAGCAGGCTGCGAGTGAACCTTCACAGCAATGGGCTGGAGAACAGTTGATTAATTCCTGGCCATTGTTCCTGGTGGTGGTAGCTGGCGGACAAATCGGCAGCCGACTGGGCTCCAGGCACCTGCCGGAACGGTGGGTCAAGGGCTTGACTGCTGCCCTGGTGATTTACGTTGCAGCGCGTTTGCTGTTGAAATGGTACGAAATGACTTTTGGACAATAGAGATATGCAGATACCCCTCAGGATTACCGAAACTACACCACTGCAGGATCTCCTGCGGCGCCCACTGCGCGAGTTGCGCATGTCCGTCATTGACCGCTGCAATTTCCGTTGCACCTACTGCATGCCGGAAGACTCGCTGCAGGGACGGGGCGTTTTTCTACCCCTGGTGAAGCTCCTGACCGATCACGAGATCGAAGACCTGGTGTATACCTTTGTCGACCTGGGTGTACGCAAGCTTCGCATCACCGGCGGTGAACCCTTGCTCCGGCCCGGGCTGCCTGGATTGATCCATACGCTGGCGGCAATTCCCGAACTCGAAGACATTGCGCTGACGACGAATGGCGTCATGCTGCCCCGCCTGGCCGATGACCTGGCTGAAGCGGGGCTTGGCCGTATCACGGTCAGCCTGGATACGCTGAACGAGGCCGTACTCGACCGGATGAGTGGCGGCAAGGCCCGGCTCTCCCAAATCCTGGACGGCATCTCAGCCGCAGAATCGGCCGGTTTCAGGCGCATCAAGATCAACACCGTGGTACAGCGCGGCATAAATGATCATACGATCATGGATCTGCTGGCCCATTTCCGCGGCACCGGTCACAGCGTCCGCCTGATCGAATACATGGATGTGGGCAACTGCAATCACTGGGACGTTTCTGAAGTTGTGCCTTCGGCTGAATGGATCGAAAAAATAAATGCGCAATGGCCGATCAGACCGGTGCAAAGGCGAACCGCGGCCGAAACAGCCCAACGCTACGAATACGTTGACGGTCAGGGTGAAATTGGCTTGATCAGTTCCATTTCCAATCCATTTTGTGGCGGCTGTACTCGCGCCCGTGTCACGGCCGACGGAATTTTTTATACCTGCCTTTTCTCCAACAAGGGTACTAACCTGATGCCTCTGATCAGGCATAACGAAGACCCTGCTGAACTCCGCAAACGGATCAGGTCTGACTGGGAGCGCCGGGACGATCGCTACAGTGAAGAACGCGGGCAACCCGGACACGACCAAAAAAAGGTTGAAATGTACCGAATGGGTGGATGAATTGAAAACCATCAATGTCAGGTATTTTGCGGCATACCGGGAAGAAACCGGAATCGGGTCTGAAAAGGTCAATACCGGCGCGGGCACCCCCGCTGAACTGTTTGCCGAATGCTCTGCAAGGCACGAAGGACTGCAATCTTATTCCGCTGCCCTGGTTGCCATCAATGATGAAATGTCAGACTGGAACGCTGCCCTGAGCGAGGGTGACGAAGTACTTTTTTTCCCACCGGTGGCAGGCGGATGAACCGCTTCGAGATCACATCTCAGGCCATTGACCCGGATGCTTTCAGGAAACAATTGCTGGATCCGGCCTGCGGCGCCTATGTCCAGTTCGATGGCTGGGTGCGTAACCACAACGAGGGGCAGCGCGTGCGGCGCCTGGAATACGAAGTCTACGAACCGCTGGCGGTGAAAGAGGGCCAGCGCATCATCGATGAAGCCATTGAGCGTTTTGGGGTGAGTAATGCTTGTGGCATACACCGTAACGGATTATTGGAATTATCCGATGTAGCGGTCGTTGTGGGTGTCTCTTCACCACACCGGGATGCGGCCTTCCAGGCCTGCCGTTACATCATCGACGAAACCAAGGCCAGGCTGCCGATCTGGAAAAAAGAACACTACGAAAATGGCAAAGCCGAGTGGGTAAACTGCAAACACTGCGGGCTGTAAGAGCCCGCTTGCGGCCGACTTTAATACTGTAAGAGGTCGCTTGCGGCCGACAGACTCTGGAAATGCCAGCAAGCAAGCTCATGAATTCGGCCGCAAGCGACCTCTTACAACTCCCCCATCATCTTTCTGACGATTGCTTCGGCCTCTTCCGGCATGCCGTCGGGGTTTATCCAGGTTCCACGTTTTCCGCCTGATTTGAACAGCAGGCGTACATTGCTTATTTCCAGCGCCGCGTTGACCGGTTTGGTCAGATCCCAGATGGTCAGAAGTGCAACCGACAGGCCGGTGAGCGCTTCCATCTCCACACCCGTTTTCTCCGCGATCTCGGCCACACAAAACAATTCTACCGACTGATCCTCAGGCCGTGGGAACGAGTGGACCATTACCCGGTTAAGCGATATGGGGTGGCACAACGGGATCAGGGACGGTGTCTGTTTTGCCGCCTGAATACCGGCAATTTCCGCCATTGCCAGTGGATCCCCTTTCGGTAATTTTCCTTCCATCAACAGAGAAAATGCCTGCTCGCCCAGGCGAATCTTCCCAGCTGCAATAGCTACCCGGCGGCTTACGGCCTTGCTTGATATATCAGCCATTGACCAGTGTTGACTCTTTGTTTTACTCATTGAAATCTGCATCCCTCAATTCCTGTTGCGCATCCGGCCAGCATACCACCGGGCAATCAAATCCCGTTCTTCATCACTCATTTGCGTGGCATTTGCCAGCGGCATGGACCGGGTAACGATCACCGCGTTAAAAATAATCAATGCCTGCATATCAACCGCTTCCTCACGGTCCAGCAATATGCCCACCGGCGCCGCTGCAAACCCCGGGTGATCCGGCCTGGCCGCATGACAGGTAACGCAACGCGCCTGAATAACCGGCATGATCTCGGCCGTCGACGGGAAAGCATTCTTATCGACAATATCCAGTTTTGGCTCGGGCCGCAAAGCAAAAATCAGCGCGGCCAGCAACAGCAGGGAGAACGGCAACACCAGTCTGCTGTGTTTTTCGAGGTGCCGGATATTGAACCAGTGACGAATCCCCACCCCAACGACGGAAATCACCAACAGCACCAGCCAGTTCCACGGGTGGCCGAAGGTACCGGCGTAGTGACTGCTGATCATGATGAACAGCACCGGCAGAGTGAAATAGTTATTGTGCCGGGAACGCGCCAGGGCATTTTCACCCTTTTGTGGATCAGGCTTCCGCTGCTCATTCACCGCCTCTACCAGGTCTTTCTGGGATGGAATGATGACAAAAAATACGTTGGCCACCATGATGGTCCCGATTGCCGCCCCCACATGCATGTAGGCGGCACGGCCACTGAGAAGCTGGCTCAGCAGCCAGGAGAGCAGGGCGAACCAGGCGAAGATCAGCAGGGCCGTCAGGACCTGTTTCCTGGCCAGCGGGGAGCGACAGAGACCATCGTAAAACAGCCAGGAAAACACCAGTGAAGCGATCCCGATACCTACCGCCTGCAGGCTGGACAGGTCCGCGACCCGGCTGTCCACCATAAAAACACCGGCATTCCAGTAATAAAGTGTGCACAGCAATGCAAACCCCGTGAACCAGGTAAAATAGGCCTCCCACTTGAACCAGTGCAAGCTGGCTGGCAGGCGTTCAGGGGCCACCTGGTATTTTTGCAGATAATAGAACCCTCCCCCGTGAACTGCCCACAGGTCGCCTGCGATACCACCCTCGGCAGTTTGTCTTTCAAGATGGTTTTCCAGCCAGTTGAAATAGAACGAAGCGCCGATCCAGGCCACACCGGTGATGAAATGCGCCCAACGCAGCAACAGGCTCAGCCATTCCTGCAGGTAAGCTTCCATTAGCCATCCACCACAAGCCGCACGGCCTCCAGGTGCTGCAGTTTTGATTCCTTGTCCAGGAACGAGGCTTTGAAACTGTTATTAACCAGTTTGATGATTTCATCAGCAGACAGATCAA
>JAIVWI010000006.1:0-35768 GCA_048636595.1 Oceanospirillum sp.
GTCCAATGTATTCCGCGCCTGGTCACGCTGGGCATCACGGCCCCGGTAATCCTCACGCTGGCTGGCTCCGCCACGCTTGTTATCAAACTGATTCCGGGTTTTTTGATCCTTGTAAGGTACGCCGCGACGATTGTTTGAATTGTGGTTCCAATTGGAATTCCTGTTGTTGGAGTTGATCTTGTTGTTATTGATGTTGATGTTGTTGTATCTGTTAACGTTGATGTTGACACTGCCGCGGCCACGGCCCCAGTGACAACCACCCCAGAGAGCATTGGTAATACCGATGCCAATACCAAAACCAATCCCGCGCACCACGGCGGTACCAAAACCATAACCATAGGGACGGTAATACCACGGCGTGTAATGCGGCCACCACCAGGTACCGTATATAACAGTCGGATTGTAGGATGGCACATAGATGATCTGCGGATCGGCGGGTTCAATAACAATGATGGTCTCGCTGCTTGCAGGCTGCTGCACAGTCACCGTTTGTTGCTCAGTCGTCTCGAGATTGCCCTCGTCCTTTGCCTTCAAGCGTAAATTCTGGACGGTGTCCATAACGCCTTCGGAGTCGGCCAGAAAAGCATCACCCACATTTTGTACCCAGTCCGGTTGTTCGCCCATCATGGTCAACACCTGCGGAAAGGCGACCAGCGACATCACGCTGGGGTCCCAGGACTTGTCCTGTACGGCGTCTACCGCAGCATCACCTTCCTGCCCGGCATTGTCCTTTGACCATTTGACGGCCTCGGCCACATCGGCCGGATAGGTAGTAGCCATCAGGATCTGCGCCAGCAATGAATCCGGATAGAGCGCAATCGGCGCCATCATCTGGTCGAGTTCAGCCTCACTGAAGGTGGCATCCTCAGCCTGCGCCGTTCCCAGCAACAGACAAAGCATGGCGGCGAACAACAGGTCGCCGGAAATTGCTAGCAATTTTCTCATGAGTCGTTCCTCTTCTATCACTACTGTGTAACGATGGTCAGCCCGATTCCCTGTGCAGCCGAACCACTGAAAATGTGTATACGCGAACAGGAAGGATAAAGGTAATATCCCTGAAAATCCAACCTGGGAATTTTAATAATCAAGCGCCCTCTTTGATCCGGAGCCGCCAAATATCGGGGCCGCTCTGGTGCACCGATTCACCGTTTACGTCCACCGCTACGGTTACCGGCATATCCTTCACTTCGAACTCGTAGATTGCTTCCATGCCCATCTCGGGAAAGCCCAGCACTTTGGATGACTTGATCGCCTGGGCCACCAGGTAGGCGGCTCCGCCAACGGCCATCAGGTACACCGCCCGGTTGTCGCGGATGGCCTCAATCGCCGCGGGACCACGTTCGGCCTTGCCGATCATTCCCATCAGGCCGGTCTTTTCCAGCATGGTGCGGGTGAACTTGTCCATGCGGGTCGCCGTTGTTGGACCAGCGGGGCCAACCACTTCATCGCGCACCGGATCAACCGGGCCTACGTAGTAAATAAAGCGTCCGCTCAGGTCTACCGGCAACTCCTCGCCGGCGGCGATCATGTCCACCATCTTTTTGTGTGCCGCATCGCGACCGGTGAGCATCTTGCCGTTGAGCAGCAGGGAGTCACCAGGCTTCCAGCTTGCGATCTCCTCGCGGGTCACGGTGTCCAGGTTGACCTGTTTGACGTTACCGCCGGCTTCGCGGGTCACTTCGGGCCAGTCTTCCAGGCTCGGCGCCTCGATGCGGGCGGGACCCGTGCCGTCCAGGGTAAAGTGAGTGTGGCGGGTAGCGGCGCAGTTGGGAATGATGGCGACGGCTTTGTTGGCGGCGTGGGTGGCGAAGTCCTTCACCTTGACGTCCAGTACCGTGGTCAGGCCACCCAGGCCCTGGGCGCCGATGCCCAACTGGTTAATCTTGTCGAACAATTCCAGTCGCAGCTCTTCAGCGCGGGTCTCAGCCCCCTTCTCCTTCAGTTCGTGGATATCAATCGGGTCCAGCAATGATTCCTTGGCCAGAATCATGGCCTTCTCCGCGGTACCGCCGATGCCGATACCCAGCATGCCGGGTGGGCACCAGCCGGCGCCCATGGTGGGCACCATCTTCAGCACCCAGTCGACGACCGCGTCGGAGGGGTTAAGCATCGCAAACTTGGTCTTGGCCTCAGAGCCGCCACCCTTGGCCGCCACGTGCACTTCCAGCTTGTTACCCGGTACGATCTCGTAATGGATCACGCAGGGCGTATTGTCACCGGTGTTCTTGCGCGCACCGTCCGGATCTTCCAGGATCGAAGCGCGCAGTTTGTTGTCCGGATTCATGTAGGCGCGGCGCACACCTTCGTTGACCATCTCTGTCACGCTCATGTCGCCTTCCCACGAGATGTCCATGCCTACGCGCAGGAATGCGGTGACAATACCGGTGTCCTGGCAAATGGGGCGGTGGCCCTCGGCACACATGCGCGAGTTGATCAGGATCTGGGCTATGGCGTCTTTCGCCGCCGGGTTGATTTCTCTCTCATAGGCCGCGTTCATTGCCTGTATGAAATCGACCGGATGGTAATAGGAAATGTACTGAAGCGCATCGGCTACGCTCTCGATCAAGTCGTCTTGACGGATCACAGTCGTCATGGTGGAAAACCTCCCTGGGCCTGCTTTATCCGAATTTTGGTCCGGATGACTGAATGGTATTTATTTATTACACCATACGTGTATATTCATATGCTTGATCCAGGTATTAAATCTGCATTTATTTCAATCAAACCGGTGAGTGTAAAACAGTGAAAAAAGTAATCGAATGTGTACCAAATTTTTCCGAAGGCCGTGACCTGGCCGTCATCAAACAAATCACCGATGTGATTGAAAGCGTGCAGGGCATCCGGCTGCTGGATGTGGATCCCGGAGAAAGCACCAACCGCACCGTGGTGACCTTTGTCGGGGAGCCTGAACCGGTTAAGGAAGCCGCTTTCCGCGCGGTACAAAAAGCGGCCGAACTGATCGATATGTCGAAACACAAGGGCGAGCACGCTCGTTTTGGCGCAACGGATGTGTGCCCCTTTGTCCCGGTTGCCGGGGCAACGATGGAAGAATGTGCTGAAATCGCCCGGGAAGTGGGGCAGCGCATCGGCACTGAGCTGGGTATACCCGTTTATCTCTACGAACACGCTGCAAGCAAACCCGAAAGGCGGAACCTGGCCGACGTGCGTGCCGGTGAATACGAAGCCCTGCGGGAAAAACTGGCCGAACCGGAATGGAAGCCGGATTTTGGGCCGGCTTCGTTCAATATAAAATCCGGAGCTACCGCTGTCGGAGCCCGCGAGTTTCTGATTGCCTACAATATCAATCTCAACACCACCGACCGGCGCTACGCCAATGAAATCGCCTACGAGATTCGTGAACGTGGCCGCTGGAAGCGTGCCGGAAATATCGAACCGTTCTACTACAAGGGCGATGTGGTTTATTTCGAAGAAGGCAAATACGCGGATGGAAATTCCGATTTCGTGGCGGGCTCATTCGAGGAACTGGCTGAGTTTTATAAAGAAACCTACAATGCCGACCTGTACCAACGCTATCAAACCATCGGGCTGGATCCCGATAATCTTATCGGCCGCCCGGTGTACAAAGACGGCATGTTCACCCACCTCAAAGGCATCGGTTGGGTGGTGGACGACTACCACTGCGCCCAGATTTCCCTGAATCTGACCGATTACAAAATCACCAGCCCGCAGGATGTTTTGGAGGCGGCCCGCGAATTGGCTGTGAAACGCGGTATCGTCGTTACCGGCTCGGAAGTGGTCGGTGTCGTGCCTTTCGATGCCATGCAACAAGCCGGCCGGTTTTATCTCCGGCGTATGCAGAAATCCACCGGCATCCCCACGCGCGACATTGTCACCACCGCGGTCCAGGCCATGGGGCTCAATGACGTCGCTGAATTTGATATCGATAAAAAAGTCATCGGGCTGCCGGCCCATGACAGCCCGCTGGTCAGCATGAAAGTAGCTGATTTTGTCGATGAAGTTTCACGCGATACACCAGCGCCGGGAGGCGGCTCGATTGCAGCGCTGGCAGGCGCCCTGGGCTCGGCCCTGGCCTCGATGGTGGTCAATCTTTCAATCGGAAAAGGCGAGTTTGATCCCCGTTACGATGAATTGTGCCAACTGGCTGAGAAAGCGCAAACAGCCAAAGACGAACTCATCCGGGCGGTTGATGCGGACACGGAAGCATTTAATGAGGTCCTCACCGGGATGCGCATGGCCAAAGATACACCCGAGCAACTGGCTCTTCGCGCAAAGGCCATTCAAGCGGGTTACAAATTAGCAGCTGAAGTCCCATTACGAACAGCGCAGCTGTGCAGGGAGGTTTTGGACTTCTGCCAGGCGGCTGCCGACATCGGCAACAAAGCAGTGATGAGCGACGCAGGCGTGGGCGCCTTGATGGCGTATGCCGGTGTTCAGGGCGCTATCCACAATGTGCGCATCAACCTGCCGCATACAAAAGACGAAGCTTTTATCAGCAAAATGAAAGCTGAACTTGGCGAACTTCTTACCGAATCCAAAGGAATTTGTGAGGCGATTCAGCAACAGGTGGAAAGCAGCTTTTGATAGGGCCTATACTGTTAGTCACCCAATGAGGGAGAGAGAAGATCATCATGTTCATGAAGAAAAGAATTATCCTTGCGTTTTTCCTGGTACTTGTATTCACGGGCCTTGCCGCCAGCATCCAGGCTGCTGACGCACCGGTACTGAAGCGCGTACTGGAAACCGGCCAGCTTCGTGTTGGTATGACCGGCAACCAGCCTCCCATGAACGTCAAAAGCCGTACCGGCGCCTTTATCGGCCTGGATGTCGACCTGGCGAACTTGCTGGCCGATACCATGGGCGTAAAACTGACCATGGTCCCCACTCCTTTTCCGCAGCTCCTTGCTGCGTTGAAGGCAGGCGAAGTGGATATGGTGATGTCCAATATGTCGATTACTGCGCAGCGCACGGTCGATGTCACCTTTATCGGCCCCTACATGGTGTCCGGAAAATCCATTCTCACCAAGTCGACCAACCTGGCGGCTGTTTCCGCCGCCAATGAAATCAACAAAGCGGAATTCAAGATCGCCGTGCTGGAAAATTCAACCAGTCAGCAGTTCGTCGAGCTAAACCTCGCCAAGGCCACCCTGATCAAGACCCAGGATTACGATGCAGCGGTCGATATGGTGCTGAACAATGAGGTTGACTTGATGGTCGCTGATTTGAGCACCTGTGTCCTTGCGGTGATGCGTCACCCTGATTCGAACCTGGCGACTCTGAAGGCACCACTGAATATGGAACCCATAGGTATAGCGATTTCGAGCGAGGATGCCCAGTTTGCTAATCTGCTGAGCAATTACCTGGCCACTTATAAAGGGGCCGGTATCCTGGACATGCTGCGCAAGAAGTGGATGGAGAATGACGCCTGGATTTCTGCCCTTCCCTAAGGTTTGCTAAACCGCAGAGACATGCAGGACAGGCCACCGTCCAGCAAAGCCGCCTGGTCAGCCCTGACCACTTCCACTGCGTAGCCTGCGCGGGTAATCAACTCAGCGGTGGAGGGATAACCAGCCGGGACGAGCACCTTGTTATTGACGCGGACCGAATTGGCGGCTGCTTCCTCGCCGGGGGGTACCGTCAACACCCTGAACGGGGCAAAACATTCAGCCCCGGACAGCCGGGATGTGGCGAGGATGGTTTCACCATCCAGCAAGCTGCAGTCGGATTTGAAATGAAGAACATTTTCCGGGGTGTGGACGGCCTGCACCGGATAGCCCCAGCCGTCCAGGATATTCTTTAGGGCAGCAAATCCGGCCTGGTTTGTCCGCGCAGACAATCCGACCAGGATCACCGAATCAGTCACCAGGATGTCACCGCCATCGACGCACCCCCCCGGATTCAAACGTTTGATTTCGTGTCCAAGACCGGAGAGTGCCCTGGCAGTAACCTCAGCTTCACCCGCACGCGAGGGTGCACCCGGGCTGAGGATGACGGTTCCACCCGGCAGGCAAAGCGCCGCATCTTCGACAAAGACAGAGTCGGGAAATGCTTCCAATGGCGGCAGCACTTCGACTTTCAGCCCCGCCCGCTCAAGAACCCTAACGTATGCATTGTGCTCAGCCATGAACCGCTTGATGTCCGGTTGACCCCTGTCAACCGCCCGCAGCCCGTCTGCGACGCTCAAGCCGGGCTTGCGCACGACGGCATCGGTAAACCGGTATGAAAATCCTTCAGGTAGCACTGATTGCATCTATAAAACCCCTGTTATCAAAGCCAGGCCGACTCCAAACAGCAGTATACCCACCAGCGTCTGAATGCTGGTCATGCGGACTTTGTGCAGGAATCTTTTGCCCAGCATTACACCACAAAAAGCCGAGATGGCGCCGGTGATCACCAGCGGCCATCCGCTGAAATCACTCAGATGACCGCCAGCGGCTGTAAACAACGCCAGGTAAACGGAAATGCGGGTCAGGTCCACAAGGAAGCCGATTACTGCATTGCTGCTGACGAATCGCTCGGTGGTGAGACCGGCCTTGGCGAGAAACGCCGATCTCAGCGCGCCCTGGTGGCCTGAAAACCCTCCAAAAAAGCCGGACAGTACACCGCCCAACGGCAAATAACGGCGATCGAACTCGAGTGAACGAAAGCGCGGCAACAATTCAAACAGGGCAAAACCGATCATCGCAAAGCCAATAATCAACTTTACCGGCGTAATCTCGGAGAAGGTTTTATCGTTGACCACCACCGTGATGCTGGAATCGGACTGGGCAACCCATCCCAGCGCCAGGGCGCCAAAAATTGCCGCGACAATCGCCGGCAGCCCAAACTTCAATACCACTTCCCGGTCGGCGTGGCGCCCCAGCAGGGACACCTTGAACACATTATTGGCCCCGTGCACCATTGCGGTGGCGACTACCGCTACTTCAACCGGGAAAAACAAGGCAAAGACAGGCAGCATCAGCGTTCCCAGGCCAAAACCTGAGTACATGGTAAGACCCGCCGCCAGGAAGGCGGTGATGCCGACGATCAGGAACGGCGTCATCAGAAAACTGGCAAGTGTTTAACCCGCATTTTGTTCAGCCCGGGTTCTCGCATGTTCTTCAACCTCGCGCCACACACGCATCAGGTTACCGCCCATTATGGCCTTGACGTTATCGACCGTGTATTCACGTTTGAGCAGCGCCTCGATTAACGCCGGGTAGTAGGAAACGTCTTTCATTCCTTCCGGCAGGCTGTCTCCCACCCCGTCGAAGTCCGAACCGATACCGACATGCTCGGTGCCGACCAGGTTGATGACGTGTTCGAAGTTCGCAACCAGGTCATCGAGCGTGGCGAAGGGAAAAGGATGCTCGATGCGGTAGTTCTTCTGGAATTGTTCCGCTTCATCACCGTGTTCATCCAAACCGTTCGCCTCGAGGTAAATGGTTCGCAACTCATCCATGGTTTCGTACCACTCCCACGCTTCCTCGTTCACAAAGCTCGAACCAAAATTGATCTGGATAACACCCCCGTTTTTCGCCAGCGCCCTGATCATTTCATCGCTCATGTTGCGTTCCCAACCAGGCGTGAAATGCCGCGGGGAAGAGTGGGAGGCGATCACCGGGACCTTGCTGATTGCAAGAACCTGGTAAAAAGCTTCATCGGTCACGTGGGAAATGTCGACCATGATGCCCACACGGTTCATCTCGGCAACCACCTCTTTGCCGAAAGGGCTCAGGCCGTTCCATTTTCGTTCCTCGTCGTAGGAAGAATCGGAAATATGATTGCTCAATGCATGCGCCAGGGTGATGTAGCTGATGCCACGGTCATGGAAAAACGCCAGGTTTTCCAGCTTGCCGTCGATCGGAGAACCGTTCTCCATACCCATCGCCAGGCCGATCAAGCCGTTCTCCATCGCTTTGTTCGCATCCCTGGTGGTTTTGACGATTACAAATTTCCCGGGTGCACGGCCCACCAGCGCCTCGACGCTGTCGATCAAGCGGTTGGCCAGCGCGTAGCTGGTGCCCTCCGCCTCTGCTTCCGCTGGCGTATAAATAGACATGAATGGAATATTCAGGCCACCGCTGCGGGCGCGCACGTAATCAAAGTCACCGTCCTCAGTGCTTTGCGTGACATCTTCCCATTCTTCGAACAGACGGTAAGGCACATCAATATGCGTATCGACAATCATTGCCCGCTGGGCGAGCAAACTGGCCGTCGCCGCGAGGCCGGTTTCTTCGGCTGAAACCAACACTGGCGCAACCAATGCAGGCAACAAAACCAGGAGATATTTAAATTTCATGTGTTACTCCAAACTTTGGGATCACGCACGTCACCCCATGACTCATTTTTTCCGTCAGGCTGGATATCGTAGTCCAGCATGTGGTCGCCGTCGAAAATCCAGCGCGTGGTAAAACGTTCGCCCCGAATCACCATCGGCAACCAGAACTGATCGTCTTCCCACATCTGTTCGTACGGGATTTTATCCACTGGCGCCCAAAATGGTTTCGCTTCGCGGGATTCGGTCGGCACACCATCGTAATCCCGGGTGCGATACACCCATACGTGGATGGAATAGCCGTCAACGAACTGGAACTTGTGCTGGCCGCAATACTCCAGGTTGGACACCGTAATGCTCAGCTCTTCCTGGCATTCGCGCACCGCACAGACCTCGGGTGTTTCGCCGGGGTCCACCTTGCCGCCGGGGCCGTTGACCTTGCCCTTGCCCAGGCCGGTTTTCTTGTTGATCAGCAAAACCTCACCGTCACGAATCACGAACACGAGCGTCGCCGGATCCTTACCCTGCCAGGTTTCCCAGTTGATATCCCCGAGTTGCCTGCCGGTGGATTGCTTGATGATAGATCGTTCTAAGACGGACTGTTTCATGACTGTGGGGATCCGTTTTCATTTTCGCCGGCGGCCAGGCGCCGATTCGCGATGCCCATATGACGGGCAAACTCCGGTTCGTCTTCTTCGGCAACGGCGCTCACAAGTTCATCCAGCACTTTACGGAAATGCTCGGCCACCTCTGCGGTCTTGTCATTGCCCTGCTGGATTTCATAGTACAAGTGCGGGTTTTCGGAAACGACCTGGGTCGCCACTTCCAGTTGCGCGTTAAAAGTTGAACTGGATATTTTTCTTAACAGCGGTACCGCCTCCCCGCTCTGCGCCAGGGTGCTGGCAAAAGCGATATTGACCAGGTGTGACAACCCCAATACCCAGGCCATCACTTCGTCGTGCTCTTCCAGGCTCAGCTCAACACAATCAGCCGCGGTATGGGCAAACAACTCCCGCGCTTCACGCAGAGCCTCCTGGTTACCCATATCGACGAACAGGATGTGGCGCCCGGAAAGACCAATTTCATCCGGGCCGAACATCGGGTGCACCGAGCACACGCGGCAACCGCTCTCGCGCAATGCATCCAGCCCCTCGCGCATCGGGCTTTTCAATGAAGCTATGTCGAACACCAGGCACCGGGGGCGCAACGTGGCCAGGCGCAGAAGAATGTCATTGCTGGGTCTCAAGGGGACTGCGACGACAATCAGGTCATAGTCATCCACCACTGCTTCCCAATCAGCCACCCGGTTGAACGGTGCATCGCCAACCGCCGGATCGGCCACGTCTACGTTGTAACCCACCATATCAAGGTAGCGGGACATCCATACGCCCATCCGGCCCAGTCCGCCGATAACCAACGCGCGCTGTCCCTGCCCATGATCGGACTGGATCAGCTTATGTGTTTCCTGCTTACTGAGCGAATGATGGATCAGGGTTTCCAGTACATCGCGCGCCACCGCCGCGGGCAGGCCCCGGGATTCCGCACGCGCCATGCCACGCTCGATGACTTCGCGCTCGCGCTCATAGTGGCGCAGCGGCAAACCGGTCTTCAGTTTGTGTTCAGCGATGGTTGTTACCACTGCCTGCCGCTCGGCAATCAGGTCCACTATCCCCGTGTCGATCTTATCGAGACGTTGCCGCAGTTCAAGCAGTTCAGTGGCTGTTAACGGCGAATCACTCGACATGGGCTTTGCAGAACTTGCGTTTACCCACTTGCAGGATTCCTTCGAAGCCGGCCTCGAGTTTCAATGAGCGATCGCTGACTTTCTCTCCGTCGATGCGCACACCGCCTTGCTGGATCATCCGGAACGCCTCGGAATTGCTGGAGACCAGGCCGCACTGCTTGAGCGCCGCAGCGAATCCAATTCCATCTCCACCGGTCTCCAGGGTTTTTTCGGGAATGTCTTCGGGCATTTGTCCCTGCTGGAACTGGGCGATAAATGATTCGCGGGCCGCAACAGCCGCGCCGGCGTCATGAAAGCGCTCAATGATTTCCTCGCAGAGCAGGAACTTGACATCGCGCGGATTGCGCCCGCCTTCCACCCCGGCTTTGAGCGCTGCCAAATCCTCGTTGCTGCGAAAACTCAGCAGATCAAAATAACGCCACATCAACTCATCGGAAATAGACATCAGCTTGCCGAACATCTCTTCGGGCGAGTCTGTAATGCCCACGTAATTGTTCAGCGACTTGGACATTTTCTGCACACCGTCCAGCCCTTCCAGCAGCGGCAGGGTAATGATGACCTGTGGTGGCTGGCCGTAGTGCTGTTGCAGGTGACGCCCGACATGCAGGTTGAACTTCTGGTCCGTGCCGCCCATTTCGACATCACATTTCAATGCGACCGAGTCATAACCCTGGGCCAGCGGGTAGAGAAATTCATGAATGGCGATCGGCTGGTTGTTCTTGTAGCGGGCCTCGAAGTCATCCCGCTCGAGCATACGTGCAACCGTGTACTTGGCAGCCAGCTTGACCATACCCACCGAACCCAGCTCGTTCAGCCATTCCGAGTTGAACCGGATTTGTGTTTTTTCGCGATCCAGGATTTTGAACACCTGCTGAGCATAAGTTTCAGCGTTTTCCTTGACCTGCTCGGGTGTGAGCGGCTTGCGGGTGACATTTTTCCCGCTGGGATCGCCGATCAGGCCGGTAAAGTCCCCGATCAGGAAAATGATCGTATGCCCCAGGTCCTGGAACTGGCGCATCTTGTTGATCACCACTGTGTGGCCTATGTGCAGGTCCGGCGCCGTCGGATCAAAACCCACTTTTACACGCAGGGGCCTGCCCAGCTTGAGGCGTTCTTCCAGCTCTTCGAGCTTGATAATCTCGTCTGTGCCGCGGGCAATCAGATCCAGCGCTTGTTGTATATCGGTCATATCTGTTTCCATCACCGCATTCTATGGCTTTGCAGGCTGTGTCTCCACCCCGAATTTCAATATACTAGTATTTGACCGCTGCCCTTGCGGTCAGTATCGTTACGATGCCCGAACCAAGCAGGAAACACACTGTCGGATCACGTCATGGACCTTGCGGGAATTATCCAAAAAATCCGTCACCGCATAGAGGATGACCACCACTGGCTGACTCGCCAGAAACTGGCTGTTTTCGGCGCCACGCTGGTCGTTATCGGCATTTCCATGGGGGCCTTCGAATCAGGCCAGGCGCCGCCTGATAAAACAACTTACACCGAGATCGTCGAGCTTGCCCTGCCGGACCGCCTCCCCCCACAGGCGGCAAATCGGGAAAGTGAAGAAGCAGGCCGCCTGGAACCATCACCCGGGGCGGTTGATGACGGGGTGGTTGATGACTGGGAAGATGACCAGTGGATTGTCGTTGTCGTCCGTCCCGGCCAGACACTCGACATAATCTTCAGGAAGCAGGGCTTCAGCGCTTCCCTGTTGCACAAAATCCTTGCGCTGAACAAGGACACCAGGGGCCTGACCAAAATCCGCCCCGGCGAGACCTTCGAATTCCGCAAAGACGCCAACGGGGACCTGTTGCAGATGCGCTACCCGCTGGATGAGGCGCGCTACCTGCTGGTGAGGAATGAAAACGGTGTGCTGTCAGCTGAAATTCAGCATCGCCAGATCACCTCAGAAATCAATGAGACGGACGGCGTGATCACCTCATCGCTGTTCCTGGCCGCCAAGAAGGCCGGCCTGAACGATGCAATGATCATGAAACTGGCCAATATTTTTGGCTGGGACATCGATTTTGTGCTGGATATTCGCCAGGGTGACCGGTTCATGCTGGTTTATGAAAAACTTTACCGCGAAGGCGAGTTCCTGCGTGACGGAAACATACTTGCTGCTACCTTTATCAACCAGGGCGAGCGATTCCAGGCCGTTTATTTCGAGGACGGCGAAGTCTCCGCTTATTTCGCACCTGATGGACGCAACATGCGTAAGGCCTTTTTGCGGGCGCCTCTGAATTTTTCGTATATCAGCTCCAGTTTCAATCCGCGGCGCATGCACCCGGTCCTGAAGCGTATCCGCCCCCACAACGGCATCGATTATCACGCCCCGCGCGGCACCCCGGTATATGCTGCTGGTGATGGCACAGTCATTCGTTCCGACTATTCCAGGGCAAACGGGCACCACGTGTTTATCAAGCACGCCAACAGTATCCAGACAAAATACCTGCACTTCACCAAGCGGACGGTGAAAAAAGGGCAGCGCGTAAGCCAGGGCCAGACCATCGGTTACGTCGGCTCCACCGGCCTGGCGACCGGCCCACACCTGCACTACGAGTTCGTGGTCAACGGCGTGCACCGAAACCCAAGGACGGTGTCCTTACCCAAAGTCGAACCGCTGAAAGGTGACACACTCAAAGCCTTCCAGAAGCATGCAGCGCCCATGCTGACCCACTTGAGCCGGCTTGAGTCCGCGTCACTGTATGCCAAACGCGACTGATGGGTGAAGGCATAGTGTAAGAGGTCGCTTGCGGCCGAACATTTAAATCCAGGCAAATTTCAATGCCCAGCAAAGCAAGCCACAATAATCTGTACATAGGAATGATCTCCGGCACCAGCCGTGACGGCGTTGACACAGCCCTGGTCAGTTTTACAAACAAGCACCCGAAAATTCTCTACTCCATGTGTGCGCCCTACCCGCCTGATCTGGCTGATTCACTGCAAGACATGATCGAAACCGGCCAAAGGCCAGCCGCAAATGAGCTGGAGAAAATGGATGATCGCCTGGGTGATTTTTTCAGCCAGGTGGTGCAGGACTTGCTTGAGAAAACGGGCGTGGAATCATCAGCAGTCACCGCCATTGGCTCACACGGACAAACGGTCTGGCACGATCCCGGTGGAACTCATCCTGAATCCATCCAACTTGGCAATCCACAACACATCGCAGGCAACACCGGCATCGTGACGGTCGGGGACTTCCGCCGTGCCGATATCGAAGCCGGTGGCCAGGGTGCGCCGCTGGCGCCCCTACTGCACCGCGCCCTGTTCAAACCGGAAAGCGGCACGCGCATTGTCCTCAACCTGGGCGGAATCGCCAATATTTCCATTCTGGACAGCGACGGTTCAGTCTCCGGATTCGATACGGGCCCGGCAAACTGCCTCCTGGATGGGTGGATACGGGAGCAGCGAGGGGAACCGTATGACAAGGAAGGCGCCTGGAGCGCAGGTGGCGAGGTCAACAAACTCCTGTTGCTGAACCTGCTGATGGATCCCTGGTTCAAGAAACCACCCCCGAAAAGCACCGGTGTGGAACACTTCAACCTGCAGTGGCTGAAAAAACGGGAACTCGTCAATTCAATCGACCCACGAGATGTCCAGGCCACCCTGGCGCAGTTGACCGCAAGCACCGTGGCTTCCGCCATTGCCCCCTCCAGGCCTGCAGATGTGCTGGTCTGTGGCGGTGGTGCTCACAACACTGACCTGATCCGCCGTCTCCAGGATCTGCTACCGGAATCACTGGTTCTATCCACGGCCGAACACGGATTGGATCCCGACTGGGTCGAAGCCGTCCTTTTCGCCTGGCTGGCGCGTGAACGCCTCGCCGGCAATGCCCAGGACACGCGGACAATAACAGGCGCCACCCAGCCGATTCTGCTGGGGCGGGTTTTCAGCCTGTAAGAGGTCCCTTGGGGCCGACCTTTCCAGAGCGGTCGGCCCCAAGGGACCTCTTACAGTTAAATTAGGCACTTGAGGGAAACTTGCCTTACCATTCCTGCAGTTCAAATTATTGGAAAAGACAGATGAATCTCCTGTTAAACATCATTTGGTTGATACTGGGTGGCTTTATCGTCGTCATCGCCTACCTGCTGGGCGGCATTCTTCTGTGCGTGACGATCATCGGCATCCCTTTCGGCATCCAGTGTTTCAAACTGGCGGGCCTGGCGCTTATGCCTTTTGGCCGCGAAATCCGCGAAAAGGAACCCCCAAGCGGGGCGCTGGCGGTCATTATGAACGTAATCTGGATCATTCTTCCCGGGCTTGAACTGGCTGTTTTTCACTTGATAATGGCGCTATTGTTCGCCATCACGATCATTGGCCTGCCCCTGGCGGCGCAACATCTGAAAATGACGCGGCTTGCGATTCTGCCGTTCGGATTCGAAGTGAAGGAAATGCGGCCATGAGCAACCCATCCCGGTCTGAACTGATTTCCCACTGGTTTGCTGAAACCCTTGATGAGCCTGCAACCATCACGGGCCGCATGGGTTGGTGGTTTTCAGCTGACGAAGAGCGTGACCAGATAATGGCTGACCGATTCAGCGGCCTGGTGGAAGAGTGCGCTGCAGGCCATCATTACCACTGGCTGGATGATCCCGAAGGCCGCCTGGCCATGATCCTTGCGCTGGACCAACTGCCGCGCAACCTGTTCCGGGGTACCCCTCGCGCCTTTAGTAATGACTCTTACACTGCCGCCTTGTGCCTCGCCGCGGCCCACACGGGACAGGACAAAGCGCTAAAACCCATTCAGCGTGCTTTTCTTTATATGCCACTGCAACATTTTGAAGACTTGCAGGCGCAGGAAGCCGGCGTCCAACTCTATGAACGCCTGGCGGAAGAAAATCCCGAGTGGCCGGTATTCGCGGAAGGCTTTACCGCTTTTGCGCGTCTGCACCGGGACATCATCGCCCGCTTCGGACGATTTCCTCACCGCAACAAGATACTGAACCGGGATAGCACAGCTGAAGAAGCGGAATACCTGGCGGGAGATGCCCCGATGTTTGGCCAGTAGCAGGGCTTGCTGTAAGAGCGTGCTTGCGCGCGACTTGTAAGAGGCCCCTTGGGGCCGACTGCCTTGTCGATGGAAATCGGCCACGAGGGTCTCTTGCGTTCGGCCGCAAGCAACCTCTTACAGTTCCTGCTTAATTTCTGCCGTGCCGCCGATCGGAGGCGTTGAAGCTGATTGTGCCCACATTATAGAAGACGTCACCCGGTTCTCCGGTGCCAATGTCGCTGGTTTGGCCGCCGCCAGTAGCATTTTCAAAGCGCCCTGTTCCACCAACAAATTCGAAAGTACCCCGCATGTACGGCGGGTTGGAGAAATCGAATTCGCCCTCCGCAAAAACTGTTAACTCGTCGCCATTTGCTGCAGTACGGGTTTGTATGACATTTCGAGCCTGGACAATCGGAAAGAGTGAAAAATCGAGACAGCCCCACTCCACAGACGTGTACTTCCCGAGATAGTTGGCAGTCCCAGTCCGGGTGGCCGGCCCAAAACCAGAATCGAAGCCTTCACTTATGCAGTAGTCGAACCAGTCAAGGTCGGCCTCTGGTTGCTCCGGGGTGATCATGCCGTAGGTCTCGAACGGTACGTTTTGCTGCGCCACTGCCAGATCAAGAGTGAAAAACAGGACCAGGATAGCGGTCAGGAACTTGGTGATTAGCGAAAATTTCATTTTCTGTACTCCTCTTTTAATGTGTTGCTTATTTCTTATGTTATTGAAAGCACTATAATGTGAACATCAAGATACAAGCGTGATGCTTGTGTGAAGATTCTGGGAAGATTCTGTGAATGCCACTGAATAACCCCAGGGGGGAGAACCTGTCGTGAACAATGAACGTTACAGGATCGGAGATCTTTTTCTGGATTGCGGGGTTCAGGAAGTCTCACACAATGGGCTAGTGATCCCGTTATCGCGCCTCTCATTTGACCTGCTGCTGGTTTTGGCGCGCCACGCACCGAGTCTCATCACCACGGAAGAACTGGAAAGCGAAGTCTGGGCTGGTCTGGTCGTCAGCCCGACTACCATCAGGAAGCGCGTGGCAGTGCTGCGGGAAGCCATCGGGGATGATGCGGAACATCCAAAATATATTTCCGTCGTCTGGGGCCGTGGTTATCGCCTGGTGTGTCCTGTAAGCCGTGTCGATTCAGAGAAAGAGGACCGTACCGGTAAACCCAGCATCGCCGCGGTTATTCGAAAATCCGGCAAACCAGGCTTACTGACGCTTGCTGTTCTGGCGCTGTTCGTATCGCTAGCCGTGTTCCTGGCCTACCAGTTGAAAACAAATACCGGCAACGGCTCAGCGCCATACAGGGCTCAAGGCATTGATCAGGAGGTCTCTGATCATGCAGGTTCCAATCGCAATATCCCGGACTTATCCATCGCCGTTCTTCCATTCGTCACCCTGGGTGAGAGCAGCGGTGACAGCTTCATTGCAGATGGCATTGCGGAGGAAATCATCAACCTGCTGGCTGCAGTCGAAACTTTACACGTGGTTGCGCGCACCTCCTCATTCACCTTCCGGGACACTGTGGAGACGGTGGATGTCATCGCCCGGAAACTGCGAACCAGGCACATTCTGGAAGGCAGCGTTCAGCGGCACGGCGAGCGTATCCGGGTCACCGCACAACTCATCGATGCAAGCGCCGGGTATCACTTGTGGTCACAGCGCTACGATCGTCCCTTCACCGACATCATTGCGGTGCAGGACGATATCGCCCTGAATATCACCACCGCACTGCAGGTCGAGCTGAAAGAGATCGAACGCCCCCATTCAGCCGAAACACTGACCGGGAATTCAGAAGCATACGCGCTGTACCTGCAGGGGCGAAAACTGTTTCACGATCGACTTGAACTCGGCGCCCCGGGGCTTGGTGGAGCCGTTGCCTCGTTCAGCGCGGCGACTCGAATTGACCCTGGTTTTGCCCGCGCCTGGTCCGGCCTGAGCGCGTCTTTGTGGGTGTACCCAGCATATGTTTACAGCCAGGATCGGGCCGATACGCGTCCCCGTGCGAAGCATGCTGCTTTAACCGCACTCCAGATTGACCCCGATCTTCCGGAGGCCCTGTCTGTGCTTGCTTCCCTTCACTGGATGAAAGGTGATTTTGAGCAAGCCAGGGGCCAATTCGAGCATGCACTTCAGCGGCCAGTTGCGGACAGCAATGTGCGTCTCTGGGCCGGCATGTTCCTGGACTCGGTGGGATATGCGGACCAGGCATACGCACTCTACGAGGAGGCCTATCACCTGGATCCACTCAACCAGAACCTGATCCAAAACCTTGCAAACAACCTCACCGCAAGGGGCGAAGCAGAAAAAGCGCTGAGTTTGCGCCGGGCCCAGGTCGACCACGAGGGACATGATTTAAACCTGGGCATTACACTGCTGGAGAAAGGGGATATCGATGAAGCCAGGCAACTGCTGGCGGATCTCCGGATGCGATTCGGGATCCTGCCAGCCCGGTATGTGGACCTTGCCATCACAGCCATAGCTGCCCCGGAAAGCAGGCCGGCAGCGGAAAGCGCGATTTTCGAAGCTGTGCGGTCCGGTGAAATGGAGCAGCGCGTCGCATTTGAGCTTTTTCTAATCATGGGATCGCCGGCACTGTTTGAAATGAATGCGGGCATGTCGATCGGCATACCTGCACTAAGGGTGTTTACCGTAGCGTGGAGCAGCCGGGGCTCAGCAATACGCCGAGACAGGCGATTCCATACCTGGGCCAGGGAAACCGGGCTGGTCGAGTTCTGGAATTCGCACGGTTGGCCCGATCCATGTCAGCCCGTTTCGGACAGCGCATTTGAGTGCTCTTGAATATTTACGGAGGTCGCAGGCTTATCTTTCCTTATGCCAAATTGAGGTGCAGGAGCGGCTTGTAGATTAGATTCCTCTTCATGCGGCCCCAAATCGGCTCGGCCTCTTCTTCCGCGTCGCGATTCCGCTGCCGGAACGCGGCGACGTCATCCGCCAACCCGGGTCCATAGGCCTCCTGCTGCCGTGGATATATAAGCTCCGTCGCATACCGGTAAACCACCTCATCTGCTGCATTCGCCTGCGCAAGTTCCTGCTGGAGCCTTGCATCCGATTCGATCGGAAGATCGGACTGAATGGGGCCCAGGTTGCGCTTGACGTACTCAATTCGCAGCCTGTCGTGCCCCAGCCACTGCTTGAACATGACCAGCGATTCGTCGTAGGTCTCGGTGATTCCCACAAAGCCAATTTTCCGGTCAAGCGCCTGTATCGCCGCATCAGGATCCTCGCTGCCGCAAAGCCAGCGCGTCTGGACATTGCGTTGATGTGGATCGTGGCAGAAGTCGATAAAATCCTGGGGCGTGCATTGCTGGGCACGGCTGCGATTGTTGTTCCAGAATTGCGAAACGAAGCGGCTGTGTGGGTGCCGGAGAAACGTCAGGTACTGTATGTCTCCAACCGCATCCTCCAGCCCGTTGAAGCAATTGACGCGGTGGCCCGCGATGCTTTCCAGGCGCGGATACGCCCGGTGCACTTTGCGCATATCAGCGGCGGTCAACCAGATATGTTCACTTCGCTTATTCATGGGCGCCCGCACGTCGCAATGACTGCCCGAGAAGGTGCAGCGCAGGGTGTGCCGAAAAGTCGACCCGGCGGTCTTTGGAATATGAATGAATGCGTACATGGCCTGCCCCACAACCGGGTCCCAATGCTACACCGCAGGCGCCGTGGATACCAACATCGGGGTCAGGCGCGTCTATGCATGGGTTATCCGGCTTCTTGGAGTTGTGCGGGCGATTCGGGCAGGATAGGATGCTTCGCGGCTTCAATGGCTTTTTTGATCGTTATTTTCGACATGTAAGCTGTCATTCGGGATTCTGATTTGCAAATGCTATATACAAGACCATTGTTATGCATTCTTCTTTTGCTTGCGAGCGCGCTGCCAGGAGCGGTCGTGTATGCCCAAAACGATGAACCCACGGGCTCTGAGCGCCAGCGAAAACGGCTCGGGGACAGCCCGGTGCAAGTCGAGCGCGATCTCGATTTGACCGTACCCTCACAGGAAGAGAAGTCTTCTGACTCACCCGGCGAAGAACAGCTCACCCGGCAGCAATTGATTGACCGTGAACTGGCTTCTGCCACTGCCGCGTTGCAGGCAGGGAGGATCGATCAACCGCCTAATGATTGCGCGTGGTCCCACTATCGTAAAGTTCTGGATATTGACCCGGAAAATGAGGAGGCATTACAGGGGCTGATCGTGGTGCAGGAAGCCATGGTAGCCCGTGCAGTCGAGGCCGCAAAGATCCTCGATTTTGAATCCGCTGAGCGATTTCTGGAAGATGCGGCCCTGGTCAGGGAATCTGAAGACTCCATGGAAGGAGCCCAGCAACAAATCCGGGCCGTCCGGGCTTTGCATGTCGAAAAACTCGAGGTCAAGGCCGTTCAAGCCATGGATGCCGGTAATTTTGCCCAGGCCGAGAGTACATTGATCGAACTCAATGAACTGGATGGCGCTGACAGCACGGTCAACCAGCTGAGACGACGGCTTGAGGAAGCGCGGGTCTACGGCGGGTTCAAGTCAGGCCAGATCATCCGGGATCATTTTATCAATCAGGGTCTGTGGACTCCCGAGTCGGTGGTTGTCCTGGCCGGCAGCTACACAATGGGGTCTTCCGCCTTTGAAGATGGCCGGGAAGATGGCGAGGGACCCACGCACCGGGTTACATTCCGCCGCGGATTCGTCATCGGGCGGACAGAAGTCACTGTGAAGGAATTCCGGCTGTTCGTGGACAAGACGGGTTACCGGACCGATGCCGAAAAACAGAATTTTTCAACGGTGTATAACCACTATTCGGGCCAATTAGTCAGGCGTGACGGCGTGACCTGGAAGATGAACTACGAAGGCGATGAAGCGGATGAAAATGCGCCGGTTGTTCATGTTTCGTGGAACGATGCGACGGCTTATGTGAAGTGGCTCGCCCGCGGGACGAGCAAGCCCTACCGCCTGCCCTCCGAAGCAGAATTTGAATATGCTGTGCGTGCCGGGCGGACCACAAGGTACTGGTGGGGAGATGGCGTGCCGCCCCGGACTGTCGAGAATCTGACCGGTGAACATGATGTATCGCGCAGCCGCCGGCAATGGTCGCCCGCTTTTAAAGGCTATGGCGACAAGTTCTGGGGCCCTGCACCGGTCGCTTCATTCGACACCAACCCCTTTGGGCTTCACGACATCGCCGGCAATGTCAGTGAGTGGGTCAGGGATTGCTGGCATGATTCCTACTTCCAGGCGCCGGCTGACGGCTCTGCGCGGTTGAGTCCGGATTGTGAGCTGCGCATTGTTCGGGGTGGCCACTGGGCCAGTTCGCCCGACCAGACGCGTTCAGCGCATCGCCTTTCCGCCCAGCCAGACCTGCGGGATGCTCAGATCGGGTTCAGAATTGCCAGAGATCTCTAACCCGCATATTGCACGAAGGATCCGGATTTTGCAGTGTAGCTGGCAATACAGTTTGGTCGATCGTTCGAACAAGCATAGCCATAGCTATGGTTTTTGAAGGATCGGCCGAAATGTGAAGCCAGATGCAGTGCAAAACCGGATAGGACAAACTGTATTTTTTGCATGGCAATTATTTTGGCCTTAAGCCTATAAATTTGTTCGTAATTACTCATATTATCGTCCGCCTTCGTGCAATATGCGGGCTAAGCTGTTTGTCTTTTCAGAACATGAATCAGCATTCTGCCCAGGCTGATCGCGGTAGCCACCAGCACCACGCCGGTGAGTTGAGCCAGGATATCTACCTGAACCAGAATCGCCGCCACGCCCATAACAACAGAGCTTAGATGCAAAGCAAATCCGATTTGGATTTGCCGCTGCGGTAGCAGGCTTCTCATTGATGGTACAGGCTCCAGGCCCACCCGTGCCGAATAGCGGTGGAACCAGACCAGGAACGGGACGATGCGGCTCAGCATTCCGTGCATGATCATGGCAGCCCAGCCCCAGATGGCCATCCAGCCAAACAGTACTTGCCAGCGGGGATCAGGGAGTATCACGGCGGCCAGCGCTAGAGGAATCAACAGCAGGGCGCTGATCAGTCCGGATTTCCAGAATAGCAGCGACGCGTCGCGCCGCTTGCGCTTGCGGCGTGAGATATTTATCAAGATCAGGGCCGGGTGAAGCAGCCACGCGACCAGCGCAGCTGGTAATGCGCCGAGGGCGGCCAGTTGAACGGGAGAAAGGACACCGCCGGTCTCCCCTGCTGTGAAGATCGCGACAAAGGGAAGCACAAGGCCGGACAGCAACAGGCCGAACAACCAGCGCATCGTGGTTTTGCTGGCCGCCGGCGCCAGGTAGAACATCGGTATGACCTGCCAGGAAACCGACATGATCAGTCCGCCAACCCAGCCGAGCAGGGCCAGTGTCAGGTGAATCTGCATCCACAGAAAACGGTTTTCGGGAAAACCGTATCCGCTATATCCCCGGGCCATTATCAGGCCGATCAGGGTGACGGCGGCGAGGCTGACCACCGCCAGGCGCATGCCCTGGACGGTTTCGCTATTTGTCCCCGGGCGGAGCAGCGCCCAGCCCAGCGGCAACAGGAAGGCCAGGAAGGCTATGGTGAAGCACAGGATCGCAGCCGACATTGCGAATACGGGACCACCCAGCAGTCGCCAGACAAATCCAGCCAGGCCAGCCAGCAGTAAGGCCTGGACAATGTGGGCAATGCGGGTGAAAGGCACCGGTGTACCGGCAATGACCGGAGTCATCTGGTAAAGAGCGCCGATCATTCCCATGGCGAGAACACCCAGAGTGCCGGCATGCGTCAATGCCAGGGTCTGTGGCGCCCAGGGTGTGCTCAGGGCTGCCGCGCCTGTAGCAATCAGGATGCAGCCTGCGGCCAGGATGCCTATTGGTATGGTCAGGAAAAAAGCCGCGGGTATGGACAATGGGGGCGCCTGATCCAGGCTCAGTCCGCCGGTTGGCATAACTGTACTCATACATTTTTCCTTATGAGAAGCAATGCACTGTGGTCCTCTTCTTCATGGACCCACCAGCTCAGCCCCCGCGTCTCAAGATGCGGGAACAGCATGGTGGGAACCCGGGGAAGGCGTGCCAGGAAAAATTCTCCGGCGTCCAATTGAGCGCAGGCCAGTAATACTTTCTCCATGGGCTCCGGCGCCTCGAGATTCCGCAGATCGACAATATCCGGCGTTCTGGTCCCCAGCACCATGAAAATATCTGATACAGATTTATCCATTAAGGCTTCAATTTTTGTAACATATTGCTAAAATAAGCCATCAGCCAATAATTTACCAGATCACTCTGGATTCATTCCCGGGTTTGTACAGGAGATACCCATGACAAGCATAAATATCGAGGCCGGCCTGGCCGACTTCTTCGCGCAGGACCATCGCGATTGTGACTCCCGGTGGGCCGAACTGGAAGGACTCCTCGACAGTGGAAACACCGATGCCACCAACCAGGCGTGGCGGGAATTTGACGATGGCATGCGCCGTCACTTCGCGATGGAGGAAGACATACTGTTCCCGGCATTCGATGCCAGGAGTGGAATGGGCGGCGGCGGCCCTACCGCAATGATGAGAATGGAACACCAGCAGATGCGCGGACTACTCGACCAGATCGGCATTGCGATGAACTCTGATAATACGGAGGAAGCCCTGGATCTGGGCGATACGCTGCTCATGGTGATACAGCAGCATAACGTCAAAGAGGAGGGCATGCTGTACCCGATGGCCGAGAACATGCTGGCCGGAGAATGGGCGGCATTGGCAGAGCAACTCGAGAAGTATTAACTTTATCGGTATGAAAGACCCTGAAATCACAGCACACAGCAGATCAACCAGGGGCAGTTGGACCGCTGGAACATTATCGCCACACTGAGTGGAGTTGCTGCAAATCTCGCTGCATCCTTCGAACATCGGTGCTGCGTGCGCGCCACCCTTTTGCAATAACCTCCTAAAGGAAAAACATGAAGGAAAAAACATGAGCTATCAATTTAAAGCTATAGAACTTGCAAAAATTTCCATTATCGGCGCCGGAAATATCGGCCCGGATATCTGCCTTCACTTTGCCAAGGTTTTTGCCAAAGATGGCGTAAAAATGGTCCTCCTGGATATTTCCGAGCAGGCTCTGGAGAACGCCAGGGCGAGAATCGAGAAAAAAATCGAACGTGGAGTGGAGGCCAGGGCTTTCCGGGCGGACGTGGCGGAAGCGATGCTCGGCTGCATCAGTTATACCGTAAATTATGATGACATTTCCGGATCCAGCCTGGTGCTCGAGGCTGCAACCGAGGATGAAGGGATCAAGGATGCTATTTTCAGGCAGGTAGATGCTATCTGTGACGAAAACACGATCTTCCTGTCGAATTCATCGCATATGCGCCCGGAAGTTATTTTCCGCAATACTTCAAATCCCGGCCGTTGCCTGGTAGCTCATTACTTTTTCCCGGCGGAACGAAATCCGATCGTGGAAATTATCCCGGGTAAAGATACGGACACGACGCTGACCGCGAACCTGCTGGGTATGTACGAAGCGATTGGCAAAGTGCCGATGGAAGTGGCCAGTTCCTATGGTTATGCGATCGATCCTATTTTTGAAGGTTTGTTTCAAAATGCCATTCTGTGTTTGCAGAAAGGCTACGGAACGGTCAAGGAGATTGACAAGGTGTCAATGGACGCCCTGGGTTGCGGCGTGGGTCCGGTCACCGCGGTCACGCTGGCCGGCGGCAACGAGATTACCGATCATGGCCTGGATGAAATGCACACCCAGCTGTTGCCCTGGTTCAAGTCGCCTGAATTGCTGAAGGAATTAATCCAAAAAGGTGAAAGGTGGGATATCGCCAGTAAGGGAGACATGATCGAGGTTGCCGCGGAGACGGAAGAAGTCTTGCGAAACCAGGTCGTCGGAGCGTTTTTTGCATTGGCATCGTATATTGCCGATCTGGGAATTTGCGCGATCAGCGACCTGGACAAGGCCTGCGAAATTGCGCTGGTTATCAAGCCGCCTTTCTCGATGATGAACAATATGGGCATAGACAAGGCTCACGACATAGTTGAGGCATGGTGTGCCGATAATGCCGGCTTCCCAATGCCTGCAAGCCTGGTTGCTGCCCGTGCAGCGGGTGGCTGGAAGCTTTCCAATGTCACGCGTAAGACAATGGGTGATGTCGCCGTGCTGACAATCAAGCGCCCCAAGGTGCTCAATGCCGTCGATACGACTGTCCTGGCGGAACTGCGCGAAAAATTTGCGGCAGCGGAAAACGATCCGGCGATCACCGGTACGGTGCTAACCGGATTCGGGATCAAGGCTTTCGTGTCCGGGGCGGATATCAATGATCTGGCCGCCTGTAAAACAGCTGAAGCCGGTTATCAGAACTCGCAGAACTTTCAAAAAGTCTGCAATTTTGTCGAGAGCCTTAAAAAACCAGTGGTCTGTGCCTGGAATGGATTCGCTTTCGGCGGCGGCGCCGAGCTGGCCATGTCCTGCACAGATCGTGTTTGCAGGGCGGGGATGCCGATTGCCGCCTGCCAGCCGGAAGTTAACCTGGGTTTTATTCCGGGTGCAGGTGGCACGCAACGCTTGCCGAGGCTGGTCGGAGTCAGCAAGGCTGCGGAGATTTTGCGCACCGCCCGGCCCGTATCGTCCAAAGAGGCGGTGGAAATCGGACTGGCGCGCGAAGAGGTCGAAGGCGACCTGGTGGAAGCAGCCGCAATGCTGGTCAGGCAGATCGCAGATGGAAGCGTCGTCGTGCCGAAAATCGAAACCGGGCCCTTGAGCGGCATAGGTGAACCCGAGGATCTGGATATCGGTCATCACAGCAGCAAAATCGACAGCATCCTGGTGGACGCGATCTACCAGGGAGCACAGATGACCCTGGCCGAAGGCCTGGAACTGGAGTCCCGCTCATTCGGTAAATGCATCGAGACCGAGGACATGTGGATAGGCCTGGAGAGTTTCATGACCAAGGGCGCAAGCGCCAAAGCACCCTTTGTTCACCGCTAGGAATTTCCGCCAAAAGGAAAAAGTGCTTTTATTCTACCTGATTATTAGTTTACACTTAAAGTAATAATAAGATTCGAGCGGTGCGATTTCCACCGGGGGACTGACGCACACGCAAACATAAATCCATATTGCAAGTAAATCTGAGGTGACCATAGTGCACAAGAGTAGTCATAACTCGTTCAAATTAAAGTTTCCTTTGGCCCTGTTTTGTGCCGCGGTATTTGCGACTGGTACTGCGACCGCTCAGACCAACGTTCTCGAGGAGATCACGGTAACCGCCCAGAAGCGTGAACAAAGCTTGCAGGATACGGCGGTTTCCGTCACCGCGTTTTCCGGCGATGCGCTAAGGCAGTTGAACCTGACCAACAGCGTGGACGTCGCTTCGCAAACTCCCAATTTCAGTATCGGCACACCGGTCGGAGAAGGCAATAACCCGTCTATCGTATTGCGCGGCGTTGGCCTGAATGATTTCAACGATAACAACGAGAGCAATATCGCTGTGTATGTAGACGAGGTCTATCGCAGCGCGATGGCCGGCCTGACGTTCCAGTTGTTTGACCTTGAGCGTGTTGAGGTGCTTCGCGGCCCGCAGGGTACGCTTTATGGCCGGAATGCGACGGGTGGCCTGGTGCATTATGTGACCAAAAAGCCGACCCAGGATCTCGAACTCTATGGTGACCTGACTTTTGGCAGCTATAGCCAGGTCAAATTTGAAGGTGCAGTTGGCGGTGGCACGGAATCCGTCATGGCCCGTTTGTCGGTCGCAACGAACCAGGCGGATGGTTACGTGAAGAATCGGGTCGGAAAGGATCCGAACGAGGCGGATAATTTTGCAATACGCGCGCAAGTCCTGTTCCAACTCTCGGAGCAGTGGTCGCTGCTGATCAATGGGCATTACTCCGACTCCGACGCATTGGCCGCGGCCTACCAGCACGAGGGTACTGCCGGAGATGGGTTCGACTTTTTTGGCTACTCAGACACGGACGGCGATCCCTGGGCGGGTGATTATGATCGAACCGGACCGCTGCAAATCGAAAACACGGGCGGATCTTTCGATCTGTCCTGGCAGGGCGACCGTATCGGCATGAAGTGGATAACCGGGGTGGAGACTGTCGAAAAATTCCACCAGGAAGACACGGATGCCGGAAACGTAGATTTCGGTGCGGGCTCACTGGTGCGTCCTGACTTTGTTGCCGAGACAGACCAGGTGACCAGTGAACTCAGGTTTTTTGGCAAAAACGATACGATCAATTGGGTAGCCGGTGTTTATTATTTTGACAATGAGGTCGATGGCTCTGGCACAAGACTCGATCTTAGCGGACTCTTCGATGTCAATTTTGACGTCCAGTATTTGCAGGAGACGACGTCGATCGCAGCATTCGGCCAGGTTGATTTTGCATTGAACGATCAGTGGGAATTGATTGGCGGTATTCGTTTTACCAACGAGGAAAAAGACTATATCTATATCAACACGGAAACGAATTTCGATGCGTTTGTGTACGAGTTCTCTCCCGCAACGGTCGGCGACCTGGCCAGCCAGGATGAAGATGTCGTTACCGGCAAAGTGGGTGTGAACTTCCATGCCAATGAAGATATGCTGTTTTTCGGCAGCATTTCCTCATCCTTCAAGAGTGGTGGTTTCAACGCAGGTTTTCTTGACCCTTCACTGGCATTGGAGAACCTGCCCTTTGGTAAAGAAGAACTCATTTCCTATGAAGTTGGCATGAAAGCAACCTTTGCCGGTGGCAGGGCTCGCTTCAACGCCACGGCATTTTATTATGACTACACAGATCTGCAGGCGCTGTCTTTCGAGGGTGTAAGTTCGTTCATAAGCAATGCTTCAGACGCCAGCATTTCCGGCGCAGAGTTTGAGTTGTTCGCCAGTCTGACCGATGCTCTTGAATTCGGGTTTGGATTGGGTCTGCTGGACGCGACCGCCGATGGCATAGCCCTGGCCGATGGTACAGTGCTTGAGGATCGAAACCTGGTGCTGGCCCCGGATGTCCAGTTCAACGGTATTGGCCGTTATACCATCCCGATTGGCCAGAGTTGGCTGACCTTTCAGCTCGATACCAACTATTCGAGCAAGAGATTTTTCGATATCGTCAATCAGGATATTGCGAGCCAGAAGTCCTATTGGGTCTGGAACGGGTCGGTCAGTTACCGATTCAACGACAACTTCGAAGTATCTGCCTGGGTCAAGAACCTGTTTGAGGAAGATTACAAAGTCTATACTTTTGATTTTTCGGACTTCTTCGGGCTCAATCAGCAGATGTTTGGTCCGCCACGCTGGTACGGTGTGACTTTACGTTACCAGTACTAGTTAAGCAGAAGCTCCAAAATATAATCCGGGCCAGATTATTTGGCCCGGTTTTTTTGTATTGGCCCTTAGGGACAGTAACCCGGAGCCTGGCTGACTGGTGGCCGGGATTACCAGCAGACCTACCATTCGCCGCTGAAACAAATTACCAGGGACAATGTCTCCGAATTGGGCTTTGCCTGGCAGTATGAAATTGACACAGAGCACGGTTTTGAAGCCACGCCTATCGTGGTTGATGATGTGATGTATTCAAGTGGCCCTGATGGCGCGGTTTACGCGGTCGACGCGGGTACCGGTACTGAAATGTGGAAATTCGAGCCGGAGGTTGACCCTGAATTTATCCGCAAAGCCTCTGGGAAGTTGGGCTGGCAGGCTTATACAACGGCACAGGCAGCAGAACAATCCCTGCAAGCAACGGCGCCTCACACGCCGAAGGCTGATAATAATCCGTAAACCGACACTTCAATGCTGAAAAAAGGAGCCAGGACATGTCCTTGCCAAGATTCCCCCTGATTTTGTTTTGCCTGATGCTGACTACGTCAGGGCATACACTGGCTGCTGACAATCAGCCGGAAACCATCCCCTACGGCAGTAATACACAGGCCGGCCGTCACGCTGACATCAACGGCATAAAAATGTACTACGAGACATACGGCAGCGGTGATCCGTTGCTGGTAATCCATGGCAACGGACAAAGTATCGCCTCCATGCATTACCAGGTCGCACATTTTGCCCGGAACTACCAGGTGATCGTTGCCGACAGCCGCGGACACGGCAAATCCGGCCTTGGTAAAGGTCAACTGACCTATATCTAAATGATGGAAGACTTCAACGCCCTGGTTGAGAATTTTTTTGACACACCGTTCACACGCCCCCAAAGCCGGGAGATACTGGCCGAGGAGCTGAACCCTCCGGAAGAGTGATGGCAAGACCTTTAACCATCTTGATGACAGGCGTCATGGTGAAGAGGGCTTGCAGGACATAGTGTACGGCAGGGTGAACAGTAAGCAGAAAAAACGATTACAGATTGCAGCATGCAGTATTGCAGTTTGCGTTGCGACCGCTGCGATCGCGCAAACGCCACCGGCGGAGCGCCCTGTCATGCAGGCATCTGCGCTACATACTGCCCCGCAAATTGATGGCGATGTACTTGACGACCCTGCATGGGACGGCGTTATTCCTGCCAGTGGTTTCTGGCAGGTCCAGCCTGTTGAAGGGCGGGCAGCAACGCAAAAGACCGACGTGTATATCGGATTTACGGACGATTCTTTGTACATCGGCATTGTCGCCTACGATGACAACCCGGATGGCATCATCGTCACCGATACCCGCCGCGATTCAGGATTGGATGATACCGACAGTTTCCGGGTCATCATCGACGGCCTGTTAGACCGGCAGAATGGATACATATTTGGCACCAACCCGGCAGGTATGGAATACGACGCCCAGGTGGTCAAGGAAGGGGTGAGCGGCGCCTTCGGTGCATCAGGCTTCAATCTGAACTGGGATACGAGTTGGAGCGTCCAGGCCCGGATAACTGATATCGGCTGGAGCGCCGAAATGGCGATACCGTTCAAGTCCTTACGCTACGGCAAGGGTGACGAGCAGGTTTGGGGCATCAATTTTCAAAGAAACATCCGGCGCAACAATGAAGTGGTCTACTGGGCGCCCTTACCGCTGCAATATGATTTGAACCGGGTTTCCGATGCCGGCACCATAGAGGGAATCGTCGTGCCGGCACAGCGTAATCTGCAATTCACTCCCTATGTGCTTGCCAGGGCCAGGCGCGGTGGTGAACTCGATGGCAGCGAGACGGACGGGGAATTTGGTTTTGATATCAAGTATTCGGTCACGCCCAGCCTGACTCTCGATGTTACCTACAACACGGATTTTGCCCAGGTCGAAGCCGACGATCAGCAGGTCAACCTTGATCGTTTCAATCTCTTCCTGCCGGAAAAACGGCCATTCTTCCTGGAAAATGCCGGGCAGTTTACTGTTGGCAACAGTCAGCAAGTGGAACTCTTCTTCAGCAGGCGCATCGGCATCGGCGCAGATGGTGAAGTGATTCCAATCGATGGCGGTGTGCGCCTGTCGGGAAAAATCGGCAGCAGAACGAATGTCGGTTTCATGTATATGGCCTCAGAGGCGGTCGAAGGGATCGCACCCGGAAATAAATTTACGGTTGCGCGTGTCAACCAGGAACTGGCCAATCGATCCTCCATCGGCGCAATTTTCATAGACCGTAACGGGGATGGCTCTTACCTTATTGCGGAGCCCGATGACAAGAACAGAACCTACGGCATTGACGGTCGCCTCGGCATCGGTGAAAACACTTTGATCATTGGCTGGGCGGCGAAAACAGATACCCCGGGACTCAAAGGCAAGGACCACGCATTTTCTTTGAAGGCCGAATATGACTCGTCGAAATGGTTCAACAGCCTTGAATACACAGAGCTTGGCGATTATTTCAATCCGGAAGTTGGGTTCTTGTCACGCAGAGCTTACCGAAAAGCCTCCGGCCTGATTTTACGGCGTATCCGGCCGGCTGATTTATGGGGCCTGCTCGAAATCCGGCCACACGTCAGTTACACGGGCTATTGGGACTTCGACGGCTTTCAGGAGACCGGCTTTCTGCACATGGATACGCACTGGGAGTGGAAGACCGGTATGGAGTTTCATACGGGTTTCAATGTCTTCCGGGACGGGGTCAAGGAGCCATTCGACATCATAGACGGGGTGACCGTTCAGCCCGGCACCTATGACGAAACCGAGGTGGCGTTGTTTTTCAAAACCAACCAGTCTGCACCGCTGTCGCTGGATGTTCATACCACCATCGGTGGCAAGTTCGGCGGGGACCGTTTCATTATTTCGCCAACCATAAACTACCGCATCGGGGATAAATTCAATTCCAGTTTATCGGCCAACTACAACAGTTTCGATCTGCCGGTACCCGGTGGAGACTTCTCGGTCATGCTCACGCAGCTTCGTCTCTCTTATTCCTTTACACCGAAGATCCTTGTCGACGCGCTGGTGCAATATAACGACAACGATGATGTATTTGGCACCAATCTGCGCTTCTCCTGGTTAAGGTCGGCAAATACCGGTCTTTTTATCGTCTATAACGAAGTTGATGAAAGCGGAATCGGCGCGTTACCCAAGGGGCGCGAATTTATCATCAAGTACAGCTATATCTTTGACGTTCTTCGCTGAATTTATTCTGCATTGCTATTGGTAAAACGCCGGGTGAACCTGACCATTGCTCTCGCCAGGAACGGGAAGGCAGCCAACAGGCATAAGGAGAGGATCAGGCCAGGCGTGAAAATGGCAGCCATGCTGAACGTTTCAATATCGCCAAGCTGACTGCCGGTGTAAACAAGGATCAGCGTGATGGGTACCATCCCGCACAGTGTTGCAACAAAAAATACGGACGCCCGCATTGATGTCATGCCCACCAGCAGGTTCAATAACCAGAAGGGGATCACCGGAACCATCCTCAAGCCAAACAGGTAAAAAGCGCCTTCTTTTTCAATACCTTTATTGATTACATCAATATGCACGGAAAATCGTCTTTTAACCAAATCGTGAAAAAGAAACCGGGTACTGAACAGCGCTACTGTTCCGCCCAGAGAACCAGCCAGCAGTGAAATCAAGAAGCCGGTGACCGGGCCGAAAATAATGCCACTGACTACCGACAGCACACCGCTGACCGGCAGTGAACAACTGGTTCCAGCAAAATAGATAAAGAAAAATACGGCGGCTGTGCGTACAGGTGATTGATCGAAGAGACCCTGGTACAGGCGAATACTGAGAAATTGATCACCACCGCCGGCAAAATACAAAATCACAACAGAGGCAATCAGTGCGGCCAGCGCGAGTTTTTTTACCGGCATTCTTCGGAAACCGAATCAACAACACCGGAAATGGTATTGCAATAGTATTCAAGCAGTTTTCGTCTGCTCTCGACCAGGATAAATCGACCATCCCCGGTGGGTTCAATAATATTTCTGCGCAACAACACATAAATTCCCTGGCTGAGCGCATAGTCTCCTTCGTTATTGGGTAAGAATACGGGTGCGCCCCGGTCGATCAGATATTCGATAAATTTTGTTGTCCTGACTTTCAGATTCAGCTCGGAAATCGGCAGATCATCACTTTCACTCAAAACCTTTGCCAGCAGATAGGTCGGCAATATGGGTAGCAAATCGCCGACACGGGTAGCCAACTCATTGCCCAGCGCGGTAATACTCTCTCTTCGCCCCGCCTTGTCCTGAAGATTAATGACCACATCGTGTTCCTGCTGCCAGGCATTGAGTGAAATCGGGCTGCCAAAGTTCACGCAGGCGTAGCCAAACGGTTTGTGTCTGCGGGACATCATATAGGTAGTGATTGTTGCAATGAATTTCAGAAATGAAAACACGGAATAGAAGCGTCCTTTCGCCTTGAATCCTTCTTCCTGGTGGGCGATCAGGGTTTTGTCTTCCGGAATCTTGTCGTAGTTGAGCGCGCAGGGGATAAAAACAATGTCCTTGCAGCTATCCTTGCCGGCCGCTTTGACCATGTAATTCAGCAGGCCAAGTTTCAGCGGCTGTAATCGTCCATCGCGGGTGAGGCCGCCTTCAATGAAAACACCTTGAGGAATGCAATGGGATGTCGCCAGAAAAACATAGCGCTCCAGTATTTTGTGATACAGCGGATTATCTGCCTGATCGCGACGGATAATATAAAAACCAATGGCATGCAGGAGTTGCCGGAATGGGGTGACTATGGCCCATTCGCCGGCAGAATAGGAGATAGGTGCGGTTTTTGATGTCAGGTAAATCAGTAACAGCGGATCAAAATTCGATCTGTGGTTGGAGACCAGTACGACACATGCGTCTTTGTCGATTTCTTCATATTCACTTTGCGCCAGACTGCCGACCTGGATCCAATAGAAAAGCCGCAAACATTTTCTTGCCAGCCAATAGAAGAAACGGAAATAGAGCAGGGCATTAAAGTTCGGCACTATTTCAGCGGCATATTTTCGTGCTTTGGCCAGTGCCTCCTCATTTGTTTGTAATGGTCCGGCTGCTTGGTCAATCGCAGCTTTAACTTCCGGATCGTTGACGATTCTATCGATCCACAATCGGCGGTTTGCCAGTGCATAGGAGGGTAATCCAAACTTGAGTTCTTCATTGAGGAGCCGTTCGGCAGTTTGCGAACGGTGGTAAATCAAGCGTTGTAACAAGGGCAAAATCAGCAGTTGAAACACGGCGTAAGCCGCCAAAACCAGCAGAAGAAAAAATTGCCAATTTGCTAAAGTGACCGTTTCTTCCATTTTATTTCCGCTTTGAAGTCATGGTCAGATTTTGCAGCTCAATTTTCTTGATGACGGCGGCAAATCTCAGTAGCGGTTCATCATTGTTTATCATTCCCAGTGGTATGGAGAAATGCCCGCGCTTGTAAGTAAATCGATTTTCCTGCGGAACATTCCAGGCATCCATTTGGGCCAAAGCCGAATGAATGGGTGTCACTGTATCCTCCGTGCCGCAAACTGTAACTATACGCTCCCCTTCAATGCATGCTGCCTGTACTGGGTCAAGCCTCTGCAGCCAGCTTTTTTCAAGGTCCTGGGTCCAGCCCACAGCACGCAGGGAATCACCGAGGTTCCAGATATCCGAAAGGGCTCCATCCTGTGCCGCTTCGGCCATATGCTGGCTGTGGGTGATGGCCAGCAGGGCGTCCGGCCGTAATGCTTCAGGCCAGCTCGTGGCGCTCATGACGATGGCTTTGGCGCTTTGCGCGCCCAGGCTGCTTCCGCCGATGGCGACAGGTCCGCTGCTGTTACGCCTGCACCAGTTGATAATAGTCGCCCACTCCTGGTGCTGTGCAATGATGAAGTCGAACATACTGATCGGAATTTTCGACAGGAACTGTTCCCCGCCATAATGACCCGGCAAAACGCGGCGGCCGTGCCAGGGAGCTTCCGGGCGGATGACCCGGATACCCAATTGGGTCAATTGGGTGACCTCATCAATAATCTGGTGGTAGTGGTCGAACTCCACACAGATGCCGTGGCCGAAAATCAGTGTGGGGGGATTATCCACGCCATCTGGTTCATGCACCCGGGCGTAAACAAGGTCGTTCATTTGCTGGTTGGGCGAGGGGAAGCGCAACCAATAGTCTCGTCCGTGACTGGTGGGAATGGTTCGCGAGATTTCCACGTCCGGGAATTGCCCGGGTGGTGCAAAATATTTTTGTAGTTTTTCACCATTCTTACCAAAGCGCACAGCAACATCCCCGGGAGTCGGGGGATTCATGGAGACAGAGGTTTTAACCAGTTTGCGCAGGGGGGCGAATTTCTTCCTGGTCATGTTGTAAGCGGTACGGAAATCCAGGCGCATTTCTTCGACAATGGGTAGTCGTTCCTCAGGCACGGAATCTTCGCCGAAGAAATAACTGTGCCATAACTGTTCTATCGAAAAAGCCTTCAGGCGCGCGCGTTCAAAATGGCGCAAGGCACTGGCAATGACTTTGCGCTGGGCTTTGTTCGGCTGCTCCAGTGGAACGCACTCAATAAACCTGTCGACATCACCGTCGGCAGCCCGCGCTCCCGCCCACAGCCGGGATAACGGAAAATACCAGTTTTTTAGCAGGTACAAAGTACAGGTATCAAGCCAGGGCCTGGCAATGATCCGGCCGGCAGGGGAGGCAATCAAACTTGATGTGAAACGAGAAAACCTGGACATATTGAGACGATTATCCTGTGTAAATCTCACTTTACCAGATCGTCCATGAGTATTGGCCCGTGTTTCAGCTTGTGGATCGCAAGCCATTAATCGTGGACTTCCGGAAAAAGGGCTTTTATTCTTCATGCACCCGGCGAGCAGGAGCAAAACAATATGGATCGGTGGAAAGTAATCTCCGTTTTCTTCCTGGCGCTGTCCCTGATTGCGGTGCTGCCTGGTGAGGTTCAGGCTGAAGAGCGGATCCTCGACTATCACAGCGATGTTCAGGTTCTCAAAGACGGATCGTTAAAAGTTATCGAAACGATTACGGTCAATGCCGAAGGCAGCAAGATCAAGCGCGGAATCTATCGTGATTTTCCGATCGCCTATACCTCCCGATTCCTGGTGCCCATCAAGTTGCCGTTTCACGTCGTGTCGGTCAAACGCGACGGAAAGACCGAGCCGTTCCACACCAAAGAAGAGTCCAACGGTGTGCGGGTCTACGCCGGCCGGGAGGATTATCTGCTGCCGCCCGGGAAATATACTTACGAAATTACCTACACGACCAATTTTCAGCTCGGTTTTTTCGACAGCCACGACGAGTTGTACTGGAACGTCACCGGTAACGGTTGGGATTTTCCAATTGACCGCGCTTCGGCCAGCGTCTCATTGCCGGAAGATGTGACGCTCGACATGCTTACGCATGAAGGTTACACCGGGCCGCAAGGCTCCAAAGACACCAATCTCACTTCTGAAGTAAACAGGCTTACCGGAACCGTTGATTTCACCACCACCAGAAGCCTGGGGCCTAGAGAGGGTTTAACCATTGTAGTGGGCTTCCCCAAGGGCTATGTCCGCGAGCCGACAGTGGCCGAAAAGGGTGCGATATACCTGGAGGCGGACCGGACCCTGTGGGCGGTTCTTGTTGGGTTGCTGGTAGTGATGAGCTATTACCTGCTGGCCTGGTTCGTCGTGGGGCGTGACCCGAAAAGCGATGTGATCTACCCCCTGTTCGAGCCGCCGCTGGAACTGCCGCCGGCTTGTATGCGCTATGTGCGGCGTATGGCCTACGACAAGCAGTGTTTCGCCGCGGCTCTGATCAATATGGCCGTCAAGCGACACATCGTGATCGAAGAAGAGGATGGCGAATTCACCCTGCGCCGCCTGGAGCCCGCCGGCAAAGAGCGGCTCTCGCCCGGCGAGAAAAAAATCTTTACAACCATGCTCCGTTCCCCCTCGGTCGTGCTGAAACAATCCAATCACAAGAAGATCGGCAAGGCGATTGAAAAGCTGGGAGAGCGGCTGTCGGCGGAATACGAGGGGAAACTGTTCGTCAAGAACCGTTGGTGGCTGGCGCCCGGCTGGCTGCTCTCGGTGGCGGCGATCGTCATGGTGGCGCTGAGCAAAGGCGGGGAAGCGATATTCGTGGTTGGATTCTTTTCGGTCTGGTTGTCGGTCTGGACGATCGGGGTGGTCGTGCTTGCTAAAAAGGCGATTGCCGCTTGGCGCAGCGCACTGGCCTTGCGCAAGAGCACGCTGCAACGGCTCGGATCGTTTACCGGCGCCATCTTTATCACCGCTTTCGCCACGCCCTTCTTCTCCACCAGATCGATCACTTCCTCGGCGGTTACCCCGGGCCGGGCGACCGTCGCCTCGAAGGGATAGAGGTTCACCACGACCATGTCAATCATATCTATGCCCAGCTCTTCGGCTTCCTTCCGAACCAGTCTGGCGCTCTCCACAATGGCATCCTGGTGCCTATCCAGATTCTCCGAGGGCAC
>JAIVWI010000007.1:0-2626 GCA_048636595.1 Oceanospirillum sp.
GTGCTTGGCATCTATTATGGCGCTTTGCTTATCATGCTGATCTACAACTTTTTACTGTTCATCGTTTTCAAAGACAGGAGTTACCTGTTCTACGTACTGTTTTTCTCCACTTGGGGGCTGGCCGAGTTGGCCATCAACGGCCTGGCCTTTCAGTACCTGTGGCCCAACAGGATTTGGTGGGCCAATGTCTGCATTCCAATGTGGATATTCGCAGCGGTGTTTTCATTCACTCAATGGGGCCGCTCCAGCCTGTCTACCAGGGACGTTGTACCCGTATGGGACCGCCTGTTCGTAACCATAGCCATTATTGGTGTGATCGGCATCGCGATGTCGCTCTTCGTTACTTATTCGCTTAGTATCCGTGTCGCCACTGCTATGGCTGGGTTTACGGCTGTCTTTTGGCTGATTGCTGCAGCATATTGCGCCAGGCAGGGGCAGCGCTCCGCGAAGTTCTTTATCGCGGCCCTGGGCCTTTATTTCTTAGGCACAATTCTGTTCACGATGAAAACATTCGGTATTTTTCCGAGCAATTTCATCACCAACTGGAGCATCCACCTGGGGGCCTTTGCTGCACTGGTGCTGTTCTCACTGTCCACTACTGACAAAATGCTGCAAGCTCTGAAACAGTCGGAGGAGACACTGGAGAAACAGGTCTTGGAACGCACCGAAGAACTGCGGCTGGAAAAACAGAAGTCAGAGGATGCCAACCAGGCAAAAAGCCGCTTCCTGGCTTATATGAGCCATGAGATTCGCACCCCCATGAACGGCATTCTGGGCATGTCCCGCCTGCTCATCGACACACGGCTGGACGAAGACCAGCGGGAACTCACGCAAACCATCTGCGAATCCGGTGACTCTCTTATTCGCATTGTCAACGATATCCTCGACGTCTCCAAGCTGGAAGCGAACCAGTTGGAACTCGAACAAATCCCGTTCGCGGTAAGCGGGCTGACGGAGCCGGTGATGTCCGTCATGGGCCCCCTCGCTCATCAGAAGGGAATTGAGCTTCGTTGCGATATCGACCCCACCTTGCCCCCGGTGTTGGTCGGCGACCCACTGCGCTTGCAACAGGTATTGATGAATCTGGTGAGCAATGCCATTAAATTTACACAATCCGGTTCGGTCACGATGGAAATTTCCGTACCGGACCCCGGCCAGGACCGGGTGTCGCTTGCCTTCTCGGTGACTGATACCGGCATGGGCATCTCAGTGGAAAACCAGCAGAAATTGTTTACTCCCTACGCACAGGGGGCGATCGATGTTGCGCGTCTGCATGGCGGCACCGGGCTGGGACTGGTGATATGCCGCCAACTCGTGCAGAACATGGGGGGTGAAATCGAGCTGGAAAGCGAGCCGGGCCGGGGCAGTACGTTTCGCTTCATGGTCTCGCTGCCAATAGATCATGAAACCCTGCCGGAAGACCTCCGGGCCGGGCCGGGCGGATCACAATTAATTGAACCGGAACGGCACATGGCGCCGCTGCGGATTCTTCAGATCGAAGACAATGAGACCAACCGGGACGTGGTTGAACGCATCCTGGCTCATTATGAGCACCAGGTAATCAGCGTACAGAACGGCCAGGAAGCCATCGATCTGATTGAAGGCGGTGAGCACCATTTCGACGCTATTCTTACCGACCGTCATATGCCCGTAATGGATGGTCTGGAAACGACCCGGCGTATACGAAAGATGGGCAGCCCTTTTGACGCCATGCCCATCATCGGCATCACCGCCAGCGTCATTGAATTTGAATTGAAACAATGCCTGGCGGCAGGCATGGACGCTGTTTTGCCCAAGCCCGTCGATGCCCATCAATTGCTTGCTACACTGCAGGAATACTGCGAAAAACAGAAACAGGACCGGCCATACAGTAACGACCTGCCCATCCTGGTGGTTGATGATGTCGCCACCAACCTGGAAGTAACCCGGCGCCAGTTGCAAAAGCTGGGAATCGAATGCGAGATTTACCAGGAGAGCAAGCAAGCGCTTGAGGCCGCAATGGCAAGACCCTTTGCCGCCATCCTGGTGGATATCTCGATGCCGGTGATCGACGGTATTGAGTTCACCCGCAGACTGCGCGCCTCAGAGCAAAACCGCGGCCTGCATACACCGGTGATCGCGGTGACCGGCAGCGCCAGCACAGAGAATCGCCAGCATTATCTGGCCAGCGGACTCGATGACTGTCTCGAAAAACCGGTGATGCTGGAGCAACTAAAAAGGGTGCTGGAGCAATGGCTTGATCAGTCGGATAGTGCACAGGTTTCGACTGCCAGTGGGGCAGTTGATCCAGCGGGGCATAAAGAGGAAGCCAATCCGATTGACCTCGAAATGCTGGCTGAGATCCTGGGCACTGACGACCGGTCGGAACTGGACGAAATCCTTCAGCTGTTCGCAGAGCATTTCCCACCCCTGCTTGAAACCTTGCAGGCCTGTTTCGAAACGCAGGACCGTTTATCTCTGCAAGATGCTGCACATGCAGGCAAAAGTGCCGCCGCCAGCGCTGCTGCCACAAGTCTCAGAAGCCTGTTGGAAAACCTGTTGGGAAACCTGAGGCTCATCTGCCCCTGACTCATACACTTTGGGTCTGTGATTAGCGCGTGCTGACCGTGCCAGCCGCTTGAACTGA